>JAITKT010000219.1 GCA_031278225.1 Deltaproteobacteria bacterium | reverse complement strand
TGAAGCCGGCTTCACGCCTTTTTGCGCTTTGATAATAGCAAGAGAGGTTCGCCGTGTCAAGAAACGCCTCGGGAAAACGGGGTCTTTTCCGGGATTGCTTCGCGGCGGCGGGAAAGCGTTCGGGTCCGCCCCGGTCGGGGTCCTTCCCGGGGTTCGGGGGTCGTGTCGGGCGAAGCCCCTCTTCGACCCGGGCGGGATGGTCCCGGACAAGGCTCGGGCGACGTCGGTCCGAATTTTTGGAGTGGCCGGGAAAAAAGTGACGGCGGATTCGAGTTTGACGGGAAAAGCGGGAATGAGTCAAATCAGATTTTCCGGGGCGGATTGGAAAAAATCCACGGAACTTCGAAGCGGGTAGAAAGCGGGTCGCGGGAGGGCGGTCTTTCGGGGGGACTCCGGGGCTTTCCCGAGAGCGGAAAAGCCGTCGCCCGCGTCCCGATCCCCGGGGGAGTCGTCGGCGTCCGATCCGCCGATTGGTCGCGTCGGGTTCCGATTATGAATTTTTGTCGCTTTTTTGGGGTTTTCCGCGGGCGTTTTCTCAAAGTTTTCTTCCGGGTCCCTTGAGGTTTGTCGCGGGAAAAGCGTCCGAACCCCGTCCGGGTTCTTTTCGGGCGTCATTCCGCCCCCGACGTTTTGACCGCGATCATTTTCGTCGAAGGGGCTTTTTCCGCCACCGCCGCGGCTTTTCGACCGTTTTCCCGTTTTTTCCGATCCCCCCGCGTTTATTTTTTTTCAGAATTTTCGCTTTTCCGCCGAAAAGACAAAGGGGAGGCCTCTTCGTTTCCGCCGCGCGCGGGGAGACTCCCGTTTTTTGGCGAAAACCCGACTGTCCGGGACAAACGTCCTTTTCCCTTCCCCGGGAAAAAGGCCCGAATTGACCGAAACTCAAGGTTTTTGCTATAATCGGAAGACATGACGACGTCCGGCGGAGGCTTGCCGCCCCCCTCGAATGTCCGGTCATCCCGCGACCGGCGCGAGCCGCGCGTCATTCGATTTTTTTCCCCGAAGCGCGGAGCGGACGAGGCGAGCGGAGCGAAAAAAGAGCCGGGGGTCGACGGGCCCTTTTTGGGTCTTTTCGAGCGAAAAGGGGGTTCCGCCCGACCCCCGCGACGCCCCTTTTCGACATTCCGGGCCCGGGAACCGTGACTTGGGGACCTTAAAATGGATTTGGGGGCGTTCTTGGAACCTGGGGTTTATCCCGTCTACCGCCTCGCCGGCGACAACGGGAGAGAACATTGGGGCCACATCCTCCGAAGGGAAGGCCGCAACCCCACTTGGCTGTGCCTCAAAGACCCCAACGGGGATTTGTCGGACGATCCGCTGTGCCTTTGTTTCGATCTCCCGGACCACAGGCTCCTTTCCGACGGCTCCCTTTTTCCCGCCTCGGGGGAAACGGCTTCCGTTCACCTGGTCTGTGAGCTCGGACGCATCAGAAACTGGTCGGAAAAGTCCATGTTCGTCCTTCGCTTCAAGTCGCTCGTCAGGTTGTTGTGAGGTTGTCGCGGGATTGTCGCGGGAGGGGCCTTTTTTCGGGGTTTTGTCCGGGTGACGGCGGGAATCGGGTAAAGCGCCGTAAAACTCCCGAAAATCACCGAAAATCACCGATGTCCCGAAAACGGCCGCGACGCGTGATATCATTTCGATTGACCGACGCGCGGGACGCCACCCCGGTCGTTACCCGGTCGCCCGCCGGCCGGGACGATTCTTCCGGTTCCTTCAAACGCACCTTCAAGCGGGTTTTGGATGGGAAAACATGACAAGCAGTCCTCCGATCATAGGGTTTGAGCTGGGAGTGGGGGAATTCCGCATAGTCACCCCCGAGGCCGTCTACCAAATAAAAGTCACCCCCGAGCTGGTGAAGGCCAACACCCTCATGGGAGTCGTGAGTCCCGCGGCGAGCCTCGGCGCGAACGCCGGACAAAAGAGCTCCCCCTCCAACGGAGGCTCCAAGCCCGGGCCGGGCAACGGGACCTCGGACGGCATTCACGATCCCTCGGGCGGTTTTTTCCAGGAGATCTCCCAGGAACTCTTCGGGCGCATAGGCCAGCTCGCGAGACAGCTTTCCGTTTCCGTGAACGAACTCCCCCTGACCGACAACACCGAGCTCTCCAAGACGGGGGCGGACCTGGAGGACGCCAAGGGACAGCTGGAAGAGGTGGTCGAGATAACCGAGAAGGCCTCCATGAAGATCATGGACCTGGCCGATCTCATCCAGGCGGACGTGGACAACCTCAACCGCCAGATAAACGTCTTGAACGGTTTGGGATTCCTGTCCGCGAAAGAGGGGGAGGAGGGCCCCGGCGCGCCGTCGGGTCCCGCTCCCGGGGTCGATTCCGGGGGGGACGGGGGCAAGCTCTTCCTCGAGAAGTTCGGGGAACTCAAGTCCCTCGTCATGGCACTTCCGGAAGGGGTCGCGGCCAAAGGCCCCGGAAACGGCGCGGAAGCCCTCGCGGCCCCGGCCGCCCCGCCTCCCGCCCCGGCGGCCCCCGTCATTCTTTTCGGTCTGGACGCGGTCTTTCAGACCCTCTACGAGTTCTGCACCAACGAGGCCGTCAAAAAGCACATCAAGGACATGCGCGAGGACGCCAAGGCCGGGGATTTCGACGAAAAGGCGATTGAAAAGGGCCTTTCCGACCTCGCGAATTCCATCGGGATGGACGACGGGCTCTACAACTTTCCCCTTCCCGCGCTCCTGAAGCTGATCTACACCCACACCGGTTCGGAAAAGAACAAGACCAACCTGAAAAAAATGAACCAGACCGTGGGGAGCATCTTTTTGGATTCGAGTCTCCCCCTGGAAGGGCGGGAGGTCGCTCCGGAACCCGCGCCCCCCGCGCCCGCGGCTCCCGAGCCCGCGCCGACCCCGGCCTCCGGAAACGGCGGAGGGGACCTGTTCGATCCCCTCCCCTTGAAGAACCTCATGACCGACCTCGACGCCATCGTGGCCTCCGGGGATCTGCCCGGCGGCGTCGGCGGGGGCGGCGGGGGCGACGGCCAGGGCTACACCTCCATCCCCACGAAGGAAAAAGACGTGATAGTCGCGACCCTGGCGGCGTCCGACAATCTCATCAAAAACACCTCGGCGCACCTGACGCACATAATGGAAGCCCTCTCCTTCCAGGACCTCTCGGGACAGAGGATCAAGAAAATAGTCGGGCTCATCGGCGAGATCCAGGTGCAGCTCCTGTCGCTTCTGGTTTCCGTGGACACGAAGATCAAGGCCCACCACGAGGCCCCCACGAAGCCCAGGCCCAAGGAGGAAACGGAAAAGGTCGCGCAGGCCGAGGTGGACAAGATGTTGGAAAAACTGTCCGCGGAACCCTCCGAGATGAAGGGACCCGGCGCGGAGAACCGTTTGGACCAGGGGGCGGTGAACGACCTTTTGTCGCAACTTGGCTTTTAGGAAATAATTCACTATATTTGGCCTGAGGCTTTTTTTCTCCGGAAGGCCTCGGGCCGTTTTTTTTTCTTTTTCGCGCGCCCATACCGAAAAACGCGTGGTGACAATCGCATGCATTCGCGCCTTCCCCTCTTTTTTTTCGTCGCCGTCCTCCTTTTTTCGACGTCCTGCGTCACCCTGGGGGGCTTGACCGGGTCCTCTTCGGACAGAAGCCCGGGACAGGTCCTGACCGACGCCGACGCCGCCTACCGGACGGGGGATTATTCCCTCGCCGCGAGGCTCTACCGGCAATACCTGGGCGCCGTCCCGGATTCCCCCAGAAGAGAGGCCCTCCTCGGGAGCGCCGCCCTGTCGGCCGAAAGGTCCGGCGATTTCGCGGGCGCCGCGGAGAGTTACGGGCTCCTGATTCGCGATTACCCGGGCGGTCAATTCGCGAAAGAGGCGGGGGACAGACTGGGGGCCGTTTATCTCGCGGACAACAAGCCGAAGGAGGCCCTGGCCGCGGCCCAAAGCGGGTTGGCCCGGGCGGGTGGCGCGGGCGCGGCGACGGCGCGTCAAAGGCTCGTGGAGGGCAAAGCCCTCTTCATGCTCGGGCGCCGTCCCGAGGCCGTCGCTTCTTTCGTCGCGGCCCAAACGGGGGCCGACGCCAAAACGAGGGACGAGGCGAAAAACGGCCTCTACGCGACCTTCGCGACCCTCTCGCAGGAGGAGCTCGGGGCGCTCACCCGCCAATACGGCCAGAATTTCCCCGGCCCCGAGGCGGTGTGGTTCATGGCGCGCAAGTCCTGGCAGGCCAAGGACCAAGCCACTTTCGAGGCCCAGCGCCAATATTTCAAGACCTATTTTCCCTCGCACCCGTGGGGAGCCAGGCTCGCCGACCTCGCGGCCGGGAACGCCGACTTCGCGGTCCCCGGAGCCGACTTCAACCCCAGGGCCCACGAGGCGCTCGTCACCTCCTCCCAATCCCGCGGGACCCAAACCGCGGCTTCGAGGAATTACGGGTCCATACCCTCGGGTCTGACGGTCGCGGCGGTGCTTCCCCTGACCAAGGACGCGAACGCCAGGATCTCCCTGGAGCTCCTCCAAGGCCTAAGGGTGGCTTTGGCCAAGAGCGGCGGGAGACCGACCCTGAAGGAATTCGACACCAAGGGGGTGCCGGCGGCGGTCAGGAGAAACATAGGGGAACTCGCCGAGGACGAGACCGTCATCGCGCTCATCGGTCCCACGGGCAGTCCCGAGGCCCTGGCGGCCGCGACCACGGCCCAAGAGGTGGGGATCCCCATGCTCGGGGTGAGCCAGCGCATAGGCCTCAACGCCGACAGGTCCTACGTCTTCAGGCTGTACCTGACCCACGAGCTCCAGGCCAAGGCGGTGGCGGCCTACGCCATCCGGGAAAACGGCCACGAGAATCTCGCCATTCTCTATCCCGCCGACGCCTACGGAGAGCTCATGCGGAGGGCCTTCGCGAGCGAGGTGGCCCGTCTCGGGGGGAACCTGGTCGTCAGCGAGTCCTACGACTTCGCTTCCGGGAACTACAAGGAAGTCGTTTCCAGGGTCACGGGGGGAGCCAAGCCGGTCCGCAGGGCCTCGACCTCCTATCAGGCCCCGACCGGTTACACGGCCGTGTTTTTGCCCGACGATCCCTTCAACGTGGCTCAAATCGTGGCCGAAATGGCCTTCCACGACGTCACGAGGATGCAGTACCTGGGCACCTCGGCCTGGTACAACAAAGACCTCCTGACCAACGCCGGCCGCTACCTGCAGGGCGCGATAATACCCATGCCCGTGAGTTCCATGAGCAAAAGGCCCGAGGCCGTGGCCTTCCGGGAAGCCTACCGCGAACTTTACGGGAAGGAACCCGGACTGGCCGCGTATTACGGCCACGACGCCGGGATCGCCCTCCTTTCGGCCCTGGCCTCCGGCGCGACCACCAGGCAGGGTCTGGCGAGGGCGCTCCGCTCCCAAAAGGCTTACCCCGGGGCGGCCGGTCCCTTTTCCTTCGACAATGAGGGCGAATACAGCCTGAATCCCGTCTTTCTGACCATCAGGAACAACGAGTTCATTCTCTTGAAAGAGGCTGGCGAGTCGCGTTTTTAGCGATCTTGGTATATGATTGTTCCTTGAGAGCCCCAAAGCCCGGAAAACCCCGAAAGCCGAACAATCCCGGCGCGGCCTTTGTCCTGACGCGCCCTCGCGCCGGAACGGCCGCCGGAACCGTCCCGTCCAATCCGCCGGGCGGATTCCGAACGGGGGCGATTTCGGCGTTCAATCGCGCCTTCGCTCCCGCGCGCTTTTTTTTCGCGGTTCGCGCGGTCGGCGGATTCGTCAAAAAATTTGTTTTTTGAAAATTTTACCTTTTTCATCCGAAAATTTGATTTTCATCGAAATTTCGCCGTCTTCGCCGATTTCGATTTTTTCCGACGGTCGCGGCTTTTTTTCGGTTTTTGACCAAAACCGGAAAAAAACCGGAAACGCGTTTCGACGTTTGGTTTTTCCGAAAAACGCGATCGGAGCCCACAAACCCGGACGGAAACCATTTCCGCCATGTCGACCTGACACGGTCAAAACTCTGAGGTGAATTTATGACGATACATGACGTTGTGGCTCGAGAGATTTTGGATTCGAGGGGCAATCCCACGGTGGAAGTGGACGTTTGGCTTCAGGAGGGTTATCTGGGGAGGGCGGCCGTTCCTTCCGGGGCCTCGACCGGCAGCCACGAGGCTTTGGAGCTCAGGGACGACGACCCCAAACGTTACGGCGGCAAGGGCGTCCAGAAGGCCGTGGAAAACGTGAACAGGGTCATAGGACCGGCCCTGATCGGACAGGACGCCCACTCCCAGGCCAACATCGATCGCGTCATGATTGAATTGGACGGAACCAAGGACAAATCCAAATTGGGAGCCAACGCCATCCTGGGGGTTTCCATGGCGGTCGCGAAGGCCGGGGCCCTCTTGAGCGGACTTCCCCTCTACGCTTATTTGGGGGGAACCGGGGCCTTCGAGCTCCCGCGGCCCATGATGAATATCGTCAACGGCGGGGCTCACGCCTCGAACAACATGGACTTCCAGGAGTTCATGATAATGCCCCTTTACGGGGACACCTTCGCCGAGGCCCTCCGCTGCGGGGCCGAGGTGTTCCACACCCTGAAGAAGATCCTCGGCAAGGAAGGCCAGTCCACCGCGGTGGGCGACGAGGGCGGTTTCGCCCCGAACTTCCCGAGCAACGAAGCGGCCCTGGACGGAATCATAAAGGCCATAACCGAAGCCGGCTACAAGCCCGGGGAGGACGTCGCCATCTGTCTGGACGTCGCGGCGAGCGAGTTCTACGACGAGAAGAAAAAGAAGTACGTCTTCAAGAAGTCCGACAAATCCGAGCACTCGGCCGAGGAACTCACCCAAGTCTACGCGTCCTGGCTGGACAAGTACCCCATCAAGTCCATCGAGGACGGCCTCGCCGAAGACGATTGGGAGGGTTGGGCCCACCTGACCGGGAAGCTCGGCGACAGGCTCCAGCTCGTGGGCGACGACATCTTCGTCACCAACATCGAGCGCCTGTCGAGGGCAATAAAGGAGAAGGTCGGGAACTCCATTCTCATAAAACTCAACCAGATAGGCTCGGTCACGGAGACCCTTGAAGCCATAAACATGGCTCACAAGGCCGCCTACACCTCCGTCGTCTCTCACCGCTCGGGCGAGACCGAGGACACCTTCATAGCCGACCTCGCCGTGGCCGCCAACACCGGTCAGATAAAGACCGGAAGCTTGAGCCGCTCGGAGAGGATCTGCAAGTACAACCGTCTTTTGAGGATCTCCGAGGAGCTGGGCGGGGCCGCCGTCCTGAACAAGCCTTTCTAGGTTTCGCGCCGGAGGGATTTTTTTCCCGCCCCCCGAAACGATTTTCGGTTCGGGTCAAGCTTCGAAAAGGGCCGTGTTTTTCGGAACGCGGCCCTTTTCGCGTTTCGGCCCCGGTTTCGGCCCCGGTTCGAAGAGCGAAAAAACTCCCCCGACCCGGCGTCGGGTTTGGACTCCACCCGATTTTCCACTTCTTATTTTCCGCCGCCCGGCCGTCCCGACACCGGGTCGACCGCGCGTCAACCGCTTGAAACAATCCCCGAAGGGCGAGGGCGTTCCTCGCCGCGGGAGCGCCGGTGCCCGCGCCCGTTCGCGAAACGCGAAATCACCTCCCGATTCGGCGCTGTCGTCTTTCGCCGGTTCCCTCCCGGGTTTCCCGGCGTTTTCGCGTTTTTTTTTGGCGTTTTCGCGTTCGATTTTTTGGCGGATTCGTGTTCGATTGGGTGCAATTTTGTGTTGGATGTTTTGGTTGTTTTGTGTTCTTTTTTTCGTTTCGCCGTTGGGATTTCAGTGTCGTCCGGCGCCGTCCGAGGCGTTTTGTCGTTCGCGCGGAGCGCGGTTTCGTGTTGGGATTTCATGCGTTTTCGTGTTGGAGACCTTTGCGATTTTGTGTTGGGATTGATGGCGTTTTTGTGTTAAACATTTTTTTCCGTCGAATTTCGGGAGTTCCGGTTTTTCGATTTCGGGTGTATATTCATCCGGTCACCCCATGCTTGTCCGTCGCGAATGTTTTTTGGTTTCGCCGCTCTTATTCGCCCGCCCGAAAAACCTTTCATCTTTGAATTCCGCTTTCGCGGTCTCCGAAACGCCAAAAGGAATGCGCATGTTTCTCTCTTCGTTTTCCCTTCCCCCGGTTTATTTGTGGGTCGGAGGGGTCTTGGGTTTCGTTCTCGGTCTCGTCGCGGCCGGCATTTTGTCCGGTTGGGGTCTTTTCAAAAGAAGAAACAGACTCCACGACTTCCTCGCCAAATTTTTTTACCTCTACGTTGTTCTTCTCTTCGTCGTTTGCTGCGCCGCGCTCGCGGGTTTCCAGGGACTGCGGGGTCAGGTGAAATCCGATTTTCGCGACCTCGAACCGGGCCTCAAACGGGCGGCGACGGAGGCGGGCTCCAAGGCCGTCCGGGGGCTCGGGGAAGCCCTGGGGGGAAAACCCCTGGAAACGGAGCTGATGTCCGAAGCCGCCCTGTTGGTGACGAATTTCACCATGGAGGAGCTGGATTACGTTCTTCCGGGTTCGACTCCCGTTTTGGCCGAAAGCTACAAAAAAGCCCGGGGCGACGTCCGGAAAATCATGGCCGGGGACCTTACCCGGGAGTTCGACAAGGCCGGGAAAGGGAAGAAGACGATAACCATGGAAGAGCTGGACAAGCTCGCCAGGGACACCTTCGAAAGCGCTCTCGGGGACTCTTGGCTCGAAGATTCCGTCTTGGACCCCATGCTTTCGGAATTCCGTCCCTTCTTCTTCAAGGTGTTTTGGTGGGGCTTTCTCTTCTTTCTTCTGATTTTCCCGGAACCCGTCTGCTACTTTACGTACCGTTTCGTCCGCGGGACCTTCGCGGAAAAGAGAAAGACAATCCGAACGAAATCGAGGGAACCGGATTTGATTCCGGACGCGAAGGAGAGTGTCGCGGCGGAAAAGGATTGAGGTTTTGGGGTTCGGGTTGGCGGCGGGGGCCGTCCGGTCCACGCCGCCAACCCGATTCTTCCCGATGCTTCCGCTTTCGCGTTTCCCCCCGCCGCCCCCGCCTAATCGGGGGGCTCCCCGGGCTCCCTTTTCGCCCCCCTTCGGCCCCCCTCGAAACGCGGCCGGAAGGCCCCCGCGGAGGGCCCGGGAAAAACTTGTCCCGCCCGAAGAATTTCAAGGGTCTTCTTCAGGCGGGACAAGGGTTTGAGAATAGGAAACAATTTTTTTGACAATTAGCCGGAAATGGGATACCCTGAGTCTCAAGCGCTTGATCCGACGTCTCGGGAAGCCCTCCGGCGGGCTCCGGGGGCGGCTCAGGTGCCGCCGCCGCCGGCCTGGGCGTCCAGCTCGGCGTTTTCCAAAAGAACCCGGGGGTCTATGCGCTGCTCGGAGATGGCCTTGACCAGCCTCGCGGCCTTGTCGGGGGAGACCATCCCCAGGATGAGGCCCGCGTTCCTTCCGGGCATGGCCGAGAGGAGGGCGACCGCCACGCCGTCTTCCATGCTGTTAATCAGCATCGCCGCCTGCTCGGGCTTCATGCTCTTGAAGGCCGAGACGAGGTGTTCGACTCTCGCGCTCTTGAGGGCGTCGTCGGCCTTGCGCTGCTCCTCGCGCTGATTCTTCTGTTCGCCGAGGATGGCGTCGTTGCGCAGGATGAGTTCGTTAATCTCCTGTTCGGCGAGTTCCGCTTTCCTCGTCCTCGCGTCGAGGTCCCTTTCGAGGTCCCTCAAAGCCTCTTCCCTGGTGTTGAGTTGAACCTCCCTGCGGTTGAGCTCGAACTCCCTTCTGTCCAATTCTTCCGAGGTGGCCCCGGAGGGGCTTCGGGGAACCGGGGGAAGGGGAGCCCCGCCGGAGGAGCCGGTTTGGGCTTCCGAGGTCCCGTCGGTCGTCGGGGGCGGCCCGGCCGGCCTTTGGGGTTGCCTCAGACCCTCGGCGTTGGGGGGGAGGGGTATGGCGGAGCTCTGTTGGGCCGCGGCCGTCACGGCCGGGGTCGCGGCCTCGAAGAAGATCGAGGCTCCCGAGAGCATCGGGCTTCCCGCCAGAACCGGGGCTGCGGCCATGCCCGCCTCCGCGGCGGCGGCGGCCGCGCCCTCCGCGATTCCCAGGGAGCCCGCCGCCAAGGACGAGGCCTCCAGGGGCGGGGTCATGTCGGGCAGGGGGCTTTCCCTGCGCAGATAAAAAAAGCCCGAGACGGACAGCCTCGCGATCAGAACCAAAAGGGCCAGAAGAATCACGAGGCGGAGTCTCGAAAATATCGGGCTCCTCCCGGGGGCCTCTTCCTTTTTGACCGGGAGGCGGGAATTTCGGCTCTTTCCCTCTTTGGGGCCCTCTTTCGGGTTTTTGACCGCTTCGGGATTTCTGGCGGCGTTTTTCCCCTTTTCGGGGGACGACGGGGAGGTCTTTCCGTATCCGGTTTCAATTGCCATCGTTTTCCATCCTGGCTTTGTGGGCTTTCACCAGCGCGGCCATCTCCTCCAAGGTGTTCTGCTCTTTTCGGAGTTCTTCCTCTTTGTGGATTTCCTGTTTCTTTTCCTTGATCTTTTCCATGAGCTGCCTCTCCGTCACGGCTTTTCTCAGGGCGGCCTGCTCCTTGGAAAGTTCCCTCTGGCTCAAAACCAGCAATTCGTCCGCTTTTCTGAGATCCTGGAGGAGTTTGGCCCGGTACTCGCCGTAGAGCGAAATCAGGGCCGGGGTCAGGCCGCCTTCGGCTCCCTTCCTCGTGAGATCCGAGGACAAACGCTCGCGGCTTTCCTCGATGTCCAGGATTTTGGCCTCCAGCTCCCGGATGCTCTTGAGTCTCTTGGCCTGTTTGGCCGCGGCTTCCTCTTCGCGTTTGCGCCTGAGGTTCAGGAGAAACTCCAGTCTGAATTTGAAAACGGCCATGGGACCACCGAAGGTGAGGGAATCGGGAAAAACGCCCCGGGCGCTCGCGGCGGGCGCCTCGCGAAGGGAAAAGCAAGTATCGGGCCGGAAAAAACAAGGGGGCGTCCCCTTCGGTTTTTTTCGGGAAAGGGGAAAGGTTTCGGGGGTTTCGGGGGCTTGGGTCCGGGGACGCCGCGGGAACCGGGAGGGAACGGAGAGGGGACGGAGACGGGGATCGGGGAAAAGGATCGGGGAAAAGGAGAGGGGGGCTTAAGGGGAAGAGGGGTAAGGCCTTCGAAAAGGCCGCCCCCGCGAACGGGAGCGTCGGGGCCCCTCCCCCCCCCGCGTCCCCCGGTCGTTTCGAACGCTTCGAAACCAAACGGGGACGAAATCGAAACGAAACCGGAACGAAAACCGGAACGGGGAACCGAAGGCGTTTCGAGACAACCGACCGGGCGACGAATCGTCCGGGAAGGAGACGAGATGACAAAGGAAACGGCTAGCGGCTACGAAAAGAACTACGAGGGGTTGACGCGATTTTTGAAGGGGCACGATTTCGCGGCCAACAACGCCAGACTGGGCTTGACGGACGCGGAAGGAGGGGGGGCCGTCGTGAATTTCCTCGGGAGGGACTACGTCATCACGGAGGAAGGGGTGCGGGCCCTGGACGGGAAACCGTCGAGGCCCAACGACAGGAGCATCCTCATCCACTACGCCATCTCCAAGGCCGGGGGGGAACCCGGGAAGGAGTTTTTGAGTCTGCATCAACTGCCCGGCCACATCAGGGGAAACAGGGACCCCGGAAAGGACATCCTGAACAAGGAACTCGTGAGGCGCTTCGAGGGGGCCTCGAATCCGGACTTCGAAAGGGCCGCGAAGAAGGTGGGGGGAACTTTCCTGGGGGAACATCCCTCCGGGGGCAAGCACTGGCACTTCGACGCGCTTCCCAAACTCCACATGCGGGCCGTTTTTTCCGAGGCGGACGACGAGTTTCCGGTCGACCTCCGGGTGTTTTTCGACTCCGGGGCCCTCGACCACATGGGATTCGAGTGTCTCGCCTTTCTGAACGGCTGCCTCTGCGACGCCCTGGTGGAGGCGCACCTCGGGAAGGACGATTGACGAAGCGTCCGGGACGGGGATTTCAAAGGTCCGCCCGGTCTTTCAGCCGCCCGATTCCCCGCTCGACTTCACGTTGTAGATGTCTTCCATGGTCTCGGTCCGCTCGTCCAGGGACCCCGCCGCGTCCTTCGCGGCCCCTATGGGTCTTTGGGGTCTCATGAGGGGGCTTTCCGAGAGTTTGGGGGCGGGTTGGAGGACGACGGAGCCCCCCGGGGACGAGGCTTCGGGGACGGCGGGCTCGTCCTTGGATCCGGACAGGGCGAGGATCAGGACGAGGGTCAAAAGAACCGCCGCCGCGGCCCCGATTGCGTAGCGGACGTTTCTTCCGCGGCTCTCCCCGAAGGCCGGACTCGAGGCCGAACCGGCGGATCCGGCGGGTGAGCCCGTCGCGGCTCCCGCGGGTCTTTTTCCTTCCCGGAAGTTGAAGAGGCAGACCGGGCAAGCGTCGGCGGGCAAAAACACTAGCCCGCCGCATCCCGGGCAGCGGATGCTGGGTTTGTCGGCGTTTTGTTCGGACATGACCGGACCTTTTTCGGGTGGTTTCCGCCGGCTTCGCCGGGGGGCCGGGGGATTCCCCGACAACGCCATCATACCGCGAAAAGGCGTTTCCGGTCATTCGAGGGAAAAAAGGAGCGGCCCCTCCCTCCCGGGAGCGGTTTTCGGCGTCCCCCCCGGGGGGGGGGGGCCGGGTGACGGATCCCCGTCTCCGCCCGGGAAAGGAAAGATTCGTTCACTCCGCGGGGTACCAGTCTCCCCGGCCGTCGCTTATGGCGAGATAGGTCCCCGCCCTGTCGAAGGCCCCGTGGGGGAGCTTTTGCCCGCTTATTATGCTCCCGGTCAGGTCGAGGTCCCGGAGGGCTCCGGCTATGAGCTCGGGGGTGGCGTTCCCGACGTCCCCGAGCTTCGCGACGGCCTTCACCAGCACCTGCCCCTGGGCGAAACCCAGGAAGGCGGGGTAGTCCATTTTCAGGCCCGGGAGGGCGTACTTCTCCAAAACGACCTTGTGGGCCTCGGAGATCTTGTCGGAGGGGGTCAGAACCGCGGGGAAGACCGTGCCGTTCCAGGTGCCGTCCGCCATGGCCATGATCTCGTGGCTGGGTTGGTTTAAGGAGTTGGTCATCCAGAGGATGTCCCCGGACATGGTTTTTTTGAGGACCCTCCTTATGGCCGAGGACGGACCCGGGGAAGTCCAGAGGAGAATGCCCCCGGCGTCGGTGAGGTGACCTTTGAGCGCCTCCCAATCCCTGAAGTTCTGGGGAATGGTTACGACCCTGAGTTCCATCCCGAAGCCGGAGGCCGTGCTTTTGGCCAATTCCGCGGTGGCCCCGGTCGTGGGGTTTTCGCTCATGACGAGATAGATCGGCTTGTCCCCCGGGACCTTCCTCGAGGCGTATTCCAGAAGGAGGGCGAATTCGGTGGGGGCCGCGGGAAAGAGCCCTATGGGATCGGTCCCGAGACCCTGATAGATCTCCTGGTTGTCGGTCCAGGGCCCGAACCAGAGCCTTCCCACCCTTCTGAAGTAGTCGCTGGTCTCCTTGGCGCTCACGTTCGCGACCCCGCCCACCACCAGGTGGGGTTTCACCCTGAGGACCAGGGTGTCCAGCTTGGTGTGGAAATTGTCGGAATCCTCGTCCATCTCCAGGGTGAAGAGCTCCAGACGTTTTCCCCTCACCCCGCCCTTGGAGTTTATGAAGTTGAGCATGGCCTTGAGACCGTACAGGGTCTCGAACTGCACCGATTGATCCCCCATGGGGGAGGCCCAGCTCACGAGTTTCAGGGGAGATTCGGCGGCGCTCAAAGGGAACGCCGCGAAGAACAGGAACAGAACCGCGGCCGCGACGAGCGGCGGTTTCCAAAACGGTTTGCCAAACGTTTTCATGGACGCACCCCGTTTCCGGGTCTTCCCGCGGGAGGGGCGAAAAACGATTGGCCCCGGGATTCCGCGAGCGTATTTCCGGCCGACACGAGAAACGCTTCCCGACGCTTTGGGTTCGCGCGTCGGCGAGCGGGGGATCCGCCCGAGAGGGAGATCCCGAAATGCCTCGGATTCATGTTGTTTGCCCGGATAAGACCATGATAGGCGTTTTTTCGGAAAATGCAAAGGAAATCTCCGAAATCGGGACAAAACGGGTTTTTCGGGGTCGAGTCCGGGCGGCGGCTCTCTTTCGAAAAGGGGGAGGAAAACGTCCCGGACGTTTTCGGCCCCTTTTGGGATTAAACCCAAAAAGAGCCCCGCGCCCATTGATTGTCGTCAAAACGGGGCGAATGAACGGTTAATTTTAACGAAAATGCCCGCGAAACACGGTTTTCCATGTTTTTTGGGGGGTAAAATCAATAATCGCGCTTGAAGCCGGGTTTCCTTTTCCCGGGGGCGAAGGCGGGACGAATCGCGGTTTTCGGGTCATCGGGCCAATGGCCGGACGGGGGGAGTCCCGCGTCAAAACGGCTCCCGGTCTCTGAAAAAGCCGAAATTTCCCGAAAAAGGCCCTCGAAGGCGGGTTTTTCGGCGCGGCGGATTTCGCGGCGACTTCGAAAACCCGTCGTATCCGATAAGACGCGAAAATTCGTTGAAAACGGTCAAGAAAAAAGCCCGGGGGTTTTTTTTAAGCCGATGAATTTCGATAATCCCCGTCCGACGCCGCGCTTCCCGAAAGAATCGCCCGACGCGGGCGCCCGCGGGAGCGAACGCGGATTTTCCGGGCGGTTTCCGGGCCCCGGAAGAGTTCGGCCTCAAAAAAGCGAGGGCGAAAGATCCCGAAAGCACCGCGAGCGGAAAAGCGCCCGGGGAAAACGGACGAAGCCGGTGAAACCAAGACGCGCGGACGGGGCTCCGGAAGCCGTCGCGCCCGGGCCACGAAACGATTCCCGGAAAGCGGGGAAGGGCCCGAGACGTTCCGGACCGGCCGTCGTGAAAATATTTTGGCGAACTCTCAAGGTTCGGTTTAAAAAAGTTAAAAAAAGCTTGAGGTTTTCGGCGAAATCATAAAGACGAAAAAAGACGCCCTCGCGTCGCGTCTTCGGGAAGAGTCCTCGGGGCGCCGAAACACCGGACCTCTTCACCGAACGCCGGGTCGCGTCTTAAAGTTTTCCTTCAGGTTTTTCTCGGGTAAAAACACAAAAGCGAAATTTTAAGGGAATCCGAAGGCGAATTCGCTCCGGGGCCGAAACGACGCCAAGGCCGGACGCGGAAAAGGCATTGATTTTATGTTGTTTAAATCCATTTTAGGCAACAATGGCGTAACGCGGCATAATATGGCGTAATATTTCTTAATTGAACATGTTATTGAAAATCATCTTGATTTTGGGAAATTTTATGATATAATATGAATCAAGTTAGGTTTTTTTTCCGCGAAACGGCGACGTCCGGCCCCGAACAATCCGGGTCTTTCGTCGCCGCGAACGTCGGTTCGGGGACGCGGGCGCGCGAGACTTTCGTTTCCGGGTTCCGGAAGAGCGAAAGGATCCGACCGCGCGAGACGCGGATGTCTAGGCTTACCGGTATGGCGAATTTCGCGCTGTCGACATCCGGTGTGCCGGACTTTTTGTGTGGTCATCACCCGAATAAAACCGAACGATCGTAAACTTTTTTGTTTCGCCGACGTTCTCGGCCTTTTTCCGAAACGCGTCAAACGGGCCCGGCGATTCCCGGATCTTTTTTTTCCATTGTTGATATGATGGGGAATTTGTGGTACACTTTATTATATTAGTTTCAGTTTGCTTCGTTTTGGCTTTAGAAGAGGGTCCTCACGCATAATAGAGACAAGCATTAAAATATTGATGCCAATATGGTATATGTCTCACAAATGGTGGCATCGCCGAAACGGAACACAAGAGAGCGGGGTGTTTTAAATTTTATCGGGTCAAAGCACAATTTGAGCTACAATAAAAACGGTTTCACACATTCCATGGATTTTTTTCGAATGTCCGGCGAAGCTTCGAACTTCGCCCGGCTTCCTTCCCTCAACTCACGAATGGAAAGAACATCGCCATGACGGCCAAGATTCCCAACAACCTCGACGAGCTTTTCCGTTCCGTCGAAGACATCGCGAAAGACTTCAAGGACAAAGATTTTCCCGAAAACGTCACGATCGTTCTTGACGTCGACGCGCCGACCCCGCGGGTTTGGAGCGCGACTTTCAAAAACAACGGGGTCGAGTGGCGCGACGGCGGGGGCGACGCGGCGGACGGCGACAAAGACGCGCGGCGGGTCAAGGTCAGTCTGAAGGAGGACACTTTGATGGGCATAGCGACCGGAAAAAAATCTCCGACCTGGGCCTTCATGACGGGCAAGGTGAAGATAGACGGGGACTCCGATTTGCTCAAGCTTTTGACGAAAATTTTGCCCAAGTTTTAGAACGGGTTTCGAGTCAAGGTCCGGGTCCGGTTCCGGATTCGCCGCGGGTTTCCGAATTCGCCCGGGCGATTCCGCCTCCCGCCGCGACCGCCGAAAAAATTTTTTCGCGAACGAATGCCTTCGCGCGCCAGCGAAGAGCGGGGCTTTCCCGCGGCGGACCATCCGAAAGCGGTTCGAAAGAATCGGTCCCCGAAGGACGATTGTTCGCGTCGGAAAATCAAAATTCGCGTCGCCGGCGGAGATGATTTGATCCGATCAAGTCCTTTGGGCCCGGGAAAGTCAAAACCCCATCGGATCCATATGTTGAGCGTCCTGAATTCGTCTCTACCGAAATAAGTACACATATGTCAATTATCTTCAAATTTGAAGAAAAAGCTTGACAAGGTTGCCTAAAAGGCACTAAATTATATCTTAACATTACCAGCGGATGCATTACCCGATTCATCAAACGTTTGGCCAGAAAAAGAGGTGTTATTTTGAACGAGAATTCATTGAAAAACTTGCGGGAGCAACTATTGCTCAGCAAAGCGGAGCTGGCCCGAAAGGCCGGCGTGTCCCCGATGACGATCGATCGGATTGAAAACGGCGAGAAGTGCAGGATGGAGACCAAGCGCAAGATCATCCTGGCTTTGGGTTTCTCCGTGGACGACAAGGACAAGATCTTCGCGCAGTTCATTTGAGGTCCCCGTCCCCGGGCCAAACCCGGAAGCCTTTTTCGAACCGTTTCGACAATTTGCCCAAACCCGGGCGTTTTGGCCTTTTCCCTCATGCCGGAGGCGAAAAGGCCAAAAACGCCCCCTTTCCGCGGGGACGTCGCGCGGGCGCCCCCGGCGTTTCATCACGTCGAAAAAACGCCCCCGCCGCTCCCGAAACGCGCCTCCGGCGTTTCCGGACGCCTCGGGTGCGTGTTTTTTCGGGTCTTCCGGCCCGGGCGATCCGGGACGGGATCCGTTCGGTTTCTTTTCGTTCGGGGGAGCTCCGGACCCTTCGGGCAAGCTCCGTTCGGGCCGGCTCCGCCCGGGGAATGTCCGTTCGGGCAAGCTCCGTTCGGAACCGGCGCGTTCGGGGAATGTCCGTTCGGGCCGGCTCCCTTCGGAACCGGCGCGTTCGGGCTGGCTTCGGGGAGGTCCGCTCGGAGACGGGAGCGTTCGGGAAGGCCGTCCCGCAGAGGGACGGATCCGCCTCCGCCCGGCCGCGGCCCGGCTTGGGGACGGGAGCGCCAAAATCCGCGGGGGAAAAGACCGCGGTCGCGGTTCGGGTTCAAGCGAAAAAAAACTTCACAACTCTCGAAGTTTATGATATTAAGATAGAGGTTTTGTGTTTTTCGCTTTAAGGTTCAGAGGAAAATTTTGTCCCCGCGTCCGGAAAGGGGCCCGAAGGGCTTGTCCGCGAAAAAGACCCGAAAAGTCCCGTTTCCGCGCCCTCCCCGAGACTCCCGCCCCGGCGTCTGACCCCCTCGACGGAACAATCCGATTCGATTTCGCCGCCGCTTGACGGGTACGGCGAGCCCCGGTCCGTTCGGGACCGTTCGGGCCCGCTCGCTCCCGCCCCGGCGGTCCCCGGTGTTTTTCCTCTTTCCCCGTTGGTTTTCCGAGGCTCCCGCGGCGCGCTTTCCGGGTCGCGGTCGGGGTCCCGGTTTTTGGAAAGGAACGAAGATGTCGGTCATCGGCTTTGACATAGGGACCTTCGCGGCGAAGGCCGTCCTTCTCACCATAAAGGGGAAGGGCTCGCAACGCCAGGTGACCCTGAACGGCCTCGGCATGTCCCAAATGCCCATGGGCGTCATGTCCCAATGGGAGGAACAGCCGCAACCCGCCCGGACCGCCATGGGCGCCGCCATGCGGTCCCTGACCAAACTCTGCAAGCTTTCGGCCGGGAAGTTCGCGGCTCTCTCCCTCTCGGGGGACACGATGATCATCAAGAAGATCACCATGCCCGTGACGACCCAGAAGGAGCTCAGGAAGTCCCTCTCCCTGGAAGCGGAGCAGTACATACCCTATCCCATAAACGACGTCATAATCGACGGGCACATTTTGGGGGTGGACGAAAGACACGGCCAGATGTCGGTTCTTTTGGTGGCGGCCAGAAAAGAGGTGGTTTTCAACTACATCCAGGCCATCGCCCTCACCAAGACCCTGAAGCCGGCGGTCATAGACGTCGACGCCCTGGCCCTCTACAACTCCTACGACTTCATCCATCCCGACAGCCGCGAGAACGCCATCCTGGTGGACATCGGCGCCACCATGGTTCACGTGACCCTTCTCCACGAGGGAAGCCCCCACACCATAAAGGAAGAGAACATCGGGGGGCAGAGGATAACCGACGACATCGAGGACCACTTCGAGGTCACCATGGAGGAGGCCGAGGCCATCAAGCTGGGGGCCATGGCCCCGCCGAACGTCGTCGAGACCGCCGAGATCGTGGACAGGGTCGTGAGCAATTGGAAGGCCACCCTGGAAAGGTGCCTCGACCAGGTCCGCGCCGAGATCCCGGAGTACAAACCCCACAAGATCCTCTTGGCCGGGGGGAGTTCCCACATCCTGGGGCTGGTGGAGGAGTTCCAAAACCATTTCCACGTCCGGACGGAGATCTTCAACCCCCTGCTTTACGTCAAATACAACAGAAAGAAATTCGATCCGGCCTATCTCGAATACATAGGGCCCCAAATGGCGGTCAGTTTCGGGTTGGCCATCAGAAAGGTCGAAACCACATGATGATCAAAATCAATCTCCTCCCCATCGAGTCTTTCCGCCAGACCGCCAGCGGACAGCTGAGCGTCACCATCTTCGCCTTCATCATGGTGGCTCTTTGCATAGGGCTCTATTTCTTCAAGACCCTCGTCATGGACGCGAAGATCGAGGCGGCGGAGACCGAGAGAAACAACCAGGCGGCGACGGTGGCGGCCTTGAAGAAGGCCTCCGAGGAGGCCCTGAAGCAAACCACCGCCTTCGCCAACCAGCTGGTCCAGGTGTCGGCGATTTCGGAGCTGGAGGAGAGAAGAAGGGACCAGACGAGGCTCTTGGCCACCATTTCGGGCCTGGTCAACTCCCAGGCCTCCTGGATCACCAACTTCAACCACGAGAAGGGCCTCATGACCATCAAGGGCATAGCCACCGACATGCAGGTGGTGGCCGAGTTTCAGGAATCCATGCAGAAGGATCCCCTCTTGAGAAACGTGACCCTGGTCAGGACCACCCAGGACCTGAGTTTTCCCCAGCTGAGGCTTTTCGTCTTCGACATGCGGGCCGAAACCCTGTTTCCCAATCCGACTTTGATGGAAGCCGGACTCCCGGACGTTAACCTCCCTCCCCGGGAAAAGATGATTCGGGACATTTCCACCGCGGCTCCGACTTTGGGCGAAAGCATCAAGAAATCGGCCGAGGCCCCTTCCACTCTTTGAGTTTCTCCTTTCCGGGGGACTCTTTCGTTCCGCGGCCCGCGGTTTCCGGTTCCCGGGCTTCCCCGATTTCGGGCGCCCCGTTTTTCCCTTCCCCGATTTTCCCCCATGGCGTTCCGGCCCCAAAGGCCGGGGGCGCTTTCCGGGACGACGGAGTCAAACGACAATTCGGCGTCGCGTCGGTTCCGACCGCGACAAGTCCTTGCGAGGGACCCAATGGCCAAAGCCCAGCCCAAAAAGACCCAAAGCGGGAACGACTTCTTTTTCAAGATAGCGAAACTCAAATCCGGCCAAAAGACCGCCATCCTCATCGCCTTCATGCTCGCGGTCCTTGGCGGGTTTTATTATTTCTATTACCAGCCCTACAACGACAAGCTGACCCAGCTGAACGCCGAGATAGCCCAGCTGACCGAGACGGCCAGGGCCGAACAGACGGTCATAAACAAACACAAACCCATAGCCGAATACATCGAGCCCGTGGCCAACACCTTCGATTTTTTGAGCGGTTATCTCACCACCGAGGACGAAATCCCGAGGCTCATGCAGATAATCTCCAATTTGGGGGCCCAGTCCGGGGTCAGGGTAATCCTCTTCGAGCCCAGGCTCGTGGCGGATTTGAAACCGACCTACGCCGAGATAGGCTTCACGATGAATCTCGAGGGCTCCTTCCTGAACGTGGTGAAATTCTTTTACACCATGAGCCAGCTTCAGAGGATAATAAACATCAGGACCGTCACCCTCGACAGCCCGGTCATGGGCGAGAACATGACCATGATCATCAAGGTCAAATGCGTGGGAAGCACCTACCGCCTTTTGACCGAAGACGAGACCAAGAAGGTCCAGACCTGAAAAACCTTTTCCCCCCGGAAAGTCCCCGAAACGAAGGCGAACATCTTTTTCCAACACAAGTGATTCAGTTATGTCATCCGAACCCGAACAAGTCCCGCCGGTGACGAAGCGCATGGTCTTGGCCGCTTTGTTTTCGGCACTGTCGCTGTTCCTCCCGTTAGCGGCGGGGGGAGTGTCCCACGCCCAGTCGGCTGTCCAAGTCATCCCCGGGCAGGGTTACGCTCCCCAGGCTCCCCAACAGGGTTACGCTCCCCAAGCTCCCCAGCAGGGTTACGCTCCCCAAGCTCCCCAGCAGGGTTACGCTCCCCAGGCTCCCCAACAGGGTTACGCTCCCCAGGCTCCCCAGCAGGGTTACGCTCCCCAGGCTCCCCAACAGGGTTACGCTCCCCAGGCTCCCCAGCAGGGTTACGCTCCCCAGGCCCCGCAACAGGGTTACGCTCCCCAGGCCCCGCAAATCCCCCCGCAGGGATTTCCGGCCCAGACGAATCAAGGCGTTCCCCAAACCGGGGGCACGGGTTTCGGGGTCCAACAGCCCGCCCTTCCCCCGCCGAATCAGGGACAACCCGGCCAGGATTCGTCTTTCGCGACCCCGGTGCCGGCTTCCGTCGGAGGGGTAATGCCGGTTTTCCCCGGGTCCACCATCACTTCGGAAGTGCTGCCCGACGCGACCAAGGAGCTCGAGGGCCCGTCCCCGCCCAAGGACGCCAAGCCCGAGGACCTGGCCCGTTTCAGGGAGCTTCAAAAATGGCACGACGGGGTCATGGAGGACTACAGGATAGATCCCGGCAGGATGAACGACCCCTTCATGCCCATCGAAACCGTCGCCCGTCCCCCGGAGGTCGATCAGACCCAGCTCGAGGCCCAGAGGAGAAAAAATCTCCCCATGATTCAAAGGCTGGCGCTGAATCAGTTCACCCTGGAGGCGATAATCGTGGCCAACGATCCCTCCAACAGCACCGCTCTCGTGAACAGCGGAGGCTTCGGCTATCTCATCCGGGTCGGGACCAAAATCGGGCCCAACAACGGTTTCGTGAAGGAAATCACCCCCAACAAGGTGATTATCGAGGAGGCCGAGGTGAATTATCGCGGGGAGCGCAACATTCGCGTGACCGAGTTGAGCCTTAACTCCATCGACGCGGGAGTGACGGACTACATAGGCTGAACGGCGTTTTCCGAGGAATTCGCCGTTTTTCGGGAAGTTCGGGTTCTCGGAACCGGTTTTTCCCCCGACATGTTTTTTTTGGAAAAACCTCGCGATTCGCTTCAGGTTAACCTGAAGGGGTTCGCGGAAATTTGTCCCCGAATCCTGATTTTATTGATCTTTCATGCCCGTGAAATCCCCGGGCGTCCGGGATTCGCCGCCGCTTTTTCGGGTTCGCCCGCCCCGTTTTCGAAACGGCGAAATTTTTTTCGAACTTAAAGTTTTTTGTCCGATTGACCGAAGAATTCACTTCAGGTTTTCATGAAGCGATTTCACGATTTTCAAAACATCGCGTCCTTTTTCCCGATCTTTTTTCGGCCGATTCGGCAAAGTCCGCTCTCGTCAAGGCCCGCCAAAGGCCGCCACCGGTTCCGGTAGCCACTCAGGATGTTGACGATTGCGACAAAGCACACCACAAAAATCAAACAAAATTTTATAATTCGTTTCATTTTTTCGTATACATCGTTCTTTTGAAGTGGTATGATGTCCAAAGAATTCGTGTCATGACAAAAGAAATTATTTATGATTTCTCTTTGTCATGCCGAAGCGATAAACGGGGACGTTTTTTTTGACCCGCGGCCTTTGTCGGAAACGCGTCGGATTTCGCGGCGCGAAAAACGGCCGGTCCCCCGGGGCACCGGTCGCGGCTTTCCGCGGCGGGCGCCGGCGAACGGAAAAATTTCAAGGCGTCGCGCGAGGGCTTTCGGGCGACGCCCCGGATAAGGAAATCCTGCCTTTTTCACGGAGGGAGACCATGAAAAGATCTCGCGGAAACTCTGAAAACAAATTTTCCCCGACGGGGCGCGGGGTCGTCCCGTCGTCGGGTTTTGAGTCCGAACCGTCCCCGGGCCCGGGGTTCCTTCGGGGAGCCGCCCGGGCGGCGTTCGGAACGGTGCCGGCGGCGTTGCTCTCGCTCTTCTTCCTGACATCCGCTGATAATGTCTTCGCCCGGAGCGAGGCAATCGCCGGCCCGGACCCGAACTTGGACTCGACCCCGGTCTCCCCCCCGGTCTCCCCCCCGGTCTTTCCCCCGCCCAACCTTCCGCTTCCCCTTCCGGGGCCGATTCCCGCGTCGAGCGGGATTCCGGGCTCGGAAGACGAGGCCGCGGAGCTCCTCCCCGGGGAAAGCGACCCCTCGATATTGAGGAAACTGCCCCTTTCGGACTTCAGTCTTTCGGCCATCGTGGTGGCCCGGAACCCGGAGAACAACATAGCCATGCTCGAGCATGAGGGCATAGGCTACACGGTGAAGAAGGGAGCCAGGATCGGCGACAACGACGGCGTGGTGAAAGAGATTACAGCCACTTCCGTCTTCGTGGAGGAACGGGGCCCGGCGGGCGACCCGCGGGGCGGAAACGTCGTGGAGCTCAGGCTCCCGAGATGATCACCCGGGGGTTTTCCCCGAGTCCCTCCCGCTTTCGGTCGCGAATCTTTCCGTTTCGCTTTCGACCCGCGGTTTTGACCGTTTTACCCGCGAAAGCGTTTAAAATAAGAAATGATTTCTTAATTTAACCGATTTTCGCCTTTAAGAGACAAAAAGGCAAAAAAAGCGCCGAATTCGGTCTCATTTGTTCGATACCCCGATAATTTCATTAAAGTGTCATTTATGTTTTTCCGATTAGAAAGGTGAGGGCTTTTCCGGGAGGCCCCCCCGCCCTCCGGGTCCTTTCGGCGTCAAACGGCGCCCGGGACCTTTTCCGGACGGGAATCCCCGGGAGTTTCGCCCGAACTTTCGCGGGTTTTCGGCCGGGGCGTCGGAATCGAAAAAACCCGAATAAAGTCATTTTTTGCCCGAAAATAAATTTCCCTTCCGCATCAAGGAGATTTGCCATGAGAAAAAACAGCCCTTCGCGCAGGCGTCTCTTATCCATCGCCGCCATGAGCGTTCTATTGGTTTTGGCGTTCCAGGCGCGGGCCTTCGCCCAGACCTTCGCCCCCAACGATGACACCGGCCAGGCCGGAACCCGGCGAGGGTCCGGAACGGCCGTGTCCCAGGCCCAACAGGCCGCCCCGGCGGGGGGCGGGGGGGGAATAAACGCGGGCACTCTCGTCTTTGACCCGTCGGGCCTGAACGCCAACAAGCAGTACTACGGCGAGAAGATAAGCCTCGATTTCCAGAACGCCGACATCCACAACATCCTTCGTCTCATCGGCGAGGTCTCCGGAAACAACGTGGTCGTCTCCGACCAGGTTCAGGGAAAAGTCACCCTGAAGTTGAAGGACGTCCCCTGGGACCAGGCCCTGGACATCGTCCTGGCCTCCAAAAACCTGGGCATGCAGCAGATCGGAAACGTCATCCGCATAGACACCAACGCCAACATAAGGAGCATGACGCCCGATTATTCCGACCCCAACATAAGGGTCCCCCTGATTAAGAAGATCTTCACCCCCAAATACGCTTCCGTCTCGGCCCTCGCGACGGAAATGGAAAAGGTCAAAAGCATCCGCGGAAACGTGAGGGTCATAGGGAACGACATCTACGTGGAGGACGACGACCAGGCCATGGAGGCCCTGACGGCCATATTCGCCAGAAACGACAAAGTGACCAAGCAGATCCTCATCGAGGGGAGAATAGTCGAGGCGTCCACGAGATTCATCCAGCAGCTGGGCATCCGCTGGGGCGCGGGATACGACCACATAATCGGCGGCGGCTCCAACGTGGACAGGCTGAACACCCTTCCCCGCTCCTCCAACTTCCAGGACGAGTTCTCGGCGGGCGAGCTCTACGGCGCCGTCACCCAAATCGGCGGGACGGCCTCTCTCGGGGTGGGTTTCCTGAACAGGGCCGGCACCATGCTCTTGAACGCCGAGCTCAACGCCAACGAAAGCCTGAACGAGACGAGGACGGTCGCGGCCCCGCGCATCATGGCGGCCAACGACACCGAGGTTTACATCAAGCAGGGCCAGCAAATCCCCTACACCACGGGAGGCACCACGGCCGGCACCACGGCGTCCACCGAATTCAAGGACGCGGCCCTGGAGCTCAGGGTCACGCCCCACATAGAGGAAAACGGGGAGATCGTGACCCTCACGATTTCCCTCACCAAGGACTCCATAGCCCCCGCCTCCGAGTCCGGTGAGATCCTGATCGACAACAAGGAAGCCGAAACCAAGCTCATGGTCAAAAACGGGGAAACGGTGGTCATCGGCGGAATCATAACCGACGAACAGTCCACGATAAACAACAGGGTTCCGGGCCTCCACGCGATTCCCCTTCTCGGGTGGCTCTTCCAGGAGAAAAACATCCAGAACGAAAAGAGGGAGCTCCTGGTTTTCATCACGGCGAACATCATACCCATAACCATTTAGCGGGGAAGACCGTCCCCCCGGGCGGCGCCCGCGGGAAGAAAAGCCCTTTCGAAATCAAAGAGGCGCCTCCCCGCCACCCCCGGACGACGGGAACAACGGGAACAAACGGGGGGGCGCCTTTTTTCCGCGGGGCCCCGGCGCCCCCGGGAAGGTTTTTCCCCCGATTGCCCGCGGGCCCCTTGATTTTCGTTTCAATCGTGAGTATAATCCACGTACTCAAAGGCTTGCCCTTCGGAGTTTTCGCAGGCGTGTAGCTCAGGGGGAGAGCACTACCTTGACACGGTAGTGGTCAAGAGTTCAAATCTCTTCACGCCTACCATGACGTTTTCGTTTGGTCGCCTCGCCTTAAACCCTCGCGCGTTCGGGGGTTTAAGGCTTTTTTGTTTTCCGGGGCCCGGTTCGGAGGGTTCGGGGACGGCGCGGGAACGGACCCTGGACGGGAAAAGCCGATTTCGCGCGGGGGGGGGGTCTCTCGGGAACGCTTTGGCGTAAAAGCCCCGAACCGGCTCCCGAACGACCCAGAACCGGCCCGCCGGCCGCGAGCGGCGTTCGTCCCCGGGAACGGAACCGTTTTGTTTTCCCGGCTTTCCGGCTCTCCGGCCCGTTCTCGCCGGACGGCGGGAAAACCTTTCGGGGAAAAGCGCCGAAAGACCCGCGGAAAGCGGGCCCTCGGTGAGCGCTAGATGACTTTTCGGGCATCCGGGGGCGCGTCGGGTTCGAATGGGGTTTTTGTCCCGGAGGGTTCGAAATCGGCCCGGACGCGTTGTTTTTTCGAATTTTCGGAAAACTTCCCGGCGGCGCTTGGGGGGGACGGGGGACCGGCCGGAGGCCCCGCGGGAAGCCCGTCGGAAACGGCCCGTATTGTGTTTTCGTCCGAAATTCTATAACATAAGTCGTGAAACGGGGCTCCGGGGGTTCGAATAAATTTGTCTTTCCGGCATTTTTTTCGCTGATTTATTTTCTTTGTCCGCCCGCCCTTTTTCCAAGGGGGGCGCTTCCCCGGGGGACGCTTCCCGGTGACGTTCGCCGGGCCGGGGCCCGCGGTCTTCTAATGAGAAAGCCCTTGTGTTAAGATCCCGGGATTGCGTTTTCGGGATCCCGTTTTCCGCGGCGCTTCCGTTCCGCGCGGCCGCTTTCCGGAGTTTTCCGGGACCCGTCCGAAAGGTTCAGATTTTCACGGCTAAGGTTAAAACAAACATGGTTCGATACGAGGTTTCCAATCTTTCCGGAGTGGTGGACGTCGATTGGGAGGGGGACGGCGCCCCCGAGGCCGGGGAATTGTTCAAATTGGCGGGACTTCCCCGGAAGGGCCCCGACAGGCCCGTGGCGGCGAGGCTGGACGGACGCGTGGTGGATCTGAATTCCGTCGTGACGCCCGCGGGTTCCGCCGCGTTGAGCCCGGTCACGGCCGCCGACGGGGACGCCTTGAGTCTCCTTCGCCACAGCGTCGCCCACATCATGGCCGAGGCGGTGACCAAGCTTTTTCCCGAGGTCAAGGTGGCCATCGGGCCCTCCATCGAGGATGGCTTCTACTATGATTTCGACAAACCGGAGCCCTTTTCGGTCGACGACCTGGAAAGAATTTCCGGGGTCATGCGGGAGATGATAGCCGAGGCCCAGCCTTTCGTCAGAAGAGAGCTTTCCGTGGGGGAGGCTTTGGACCATTTCAAGGGGAAGGGCGAGGTCTACAAGGTCGAGATCGTCGAGGACCTCGCGAAAGCCGGCGAAACCGCGGTCAGTTTTTACCGGTGCGGGGACTTCACGGACCTCTGCAGGGGCCCTCACGTTCCCGACACCTCCTGGGGGGCGGCCTTCAAGCTCTTGTCCGTGGCGGGCGCCTACTGGAGGGGCGACGAGAGACGCCCCATGCTTCAGCGCATCTACGGCACGGCCTTCTTCACCGCCAAGGAATTGAAAGCCCACCTCGATTTCTTGGAAGAGGCCAAAAAAAGGGACCACAGAAGGCTCGGGAAGGACCTGGAACTCTTTTCCCTCCACGACGAGATAGGCGGGGGCCTGGTCCTCTGGCATCCCAAGGGAGCCCTTTTGCGCGTGCTGCTCGAGGAATTCGAAAGACGCGAGCACGTAAACCGCGGCTACGACATCGTCATGGGGCCCCAGATCCTGAAGTCGGAGCTTTGGAAAAAGTCCGGGCACCTCGATTACTACGCCGAAAACATGTATTTCACCGAGATTGACGGGCAGGGCTACGCCATCAAGCCCATGAACTGTCTCGGTCACATATTCATCTATCGTTCCCGTCTGAGGTCTTTCAGGGATCTTCCCCTGAGGCTCTTCGAGCTCGGGACCGTCCACCGCCACGAAAAGAGCGGGGTGCTTCACGGTCTCACGAGGGTGAGGCAGTTCACCCAGGACGACGCGCACATCTTCTGCACCCCGGAACAGGTGAACGACGAGATAAAAGACGTCCTGCGTTTCGTCTCCGACGTCATGGAGGCCTTGGGCTTCGATTTCGAGCTCGAGCTCTCCACCCGGCCCGAAAAAAGCATCGGAAGCGACGCCGATTGGGACATGGCGACCGGCGCCCTGACGGAGGCCTTGCGCGAGAGCGGCAGACCTTACGAAACGAACGAGGGCGACGGGGCATTTTACGGACCCAAGATAGACGTGAAGCTCAAGGACGCCCTCGGGAGACGTTGGCAGTGCGCCACGATCCAGTGCGATTTCACCCTGCCCGAGCGTTTTGACCTGAGTTTCACCGACAAGGACAACCAAAAGAAAAGGCCCGTCATGCTCCATCGCACGATCTTCGGATCCCTGGAGCGCTTCATCGGCGTCCTCATCGAGCATTTCGGGGGAGCTTTTCCCATGTTTCTCTCCCCGGTCCAAGTCCTCATCCTGACGGTCACCCAAAGGGCGGACGAGGCCGCCAAGGCTTACGCCAAGGGCCTGAAAAAGCGCGGCTACCGCGCGGAAACGGACTTGCGAAACGAAAAACTGGGTTATAAAATACGGGAAGCCAGAATGTCCAAAATTCCTTACGTTCTCGTGATAGGCGACAAAGAGGCCGAGAACGGCACGGCCGCCGTCCGGGAAAGAGGGGGAAAAGAACTCGGGGAAATGAATTTGGAAGCTTTCGTTTCCCTGACGGAAAAAGAAAAGGATCCCCCCTCTTGGGACCGGTGACGGCTCGGTTGACGGCGCGCGCTTGACGACACGGTCAAAGGGACCGCGGGGTTTCGCGACGAATTCACTCGGCGGGCGGAAAATCGTCTCTTCCGCCGCGAACTTCAACAATCAACAAAGAGAGGTGCGAATATTAACGGCAAGAGGAAAGACTCGGACAACAAACGAGTGAACGTAAACGAACACATCAGGGCCCCGCGGGTAAGGGTGATTGCCGACAACGGGGATCAATTGGGCATCATGACCGTCCACGCCGCTTTGACCGCGGCGAACGAAGCGGCTTTGGACCTCGTGGAAGTGGCTCCCGAAGCCGATCCTCCCGTTTGCCGCATCATGGATTTCGGCCGCTACAAATACCAACAGAGCAAAAAAGTCTCGGAATCCCGCAAGAAAGCGGGAACCATAGAAGTGAAAGAGGTCAAGTTTCGTCCCAAGACCGGCGAACACGATTACCAATTCAAGCTCAAAAACATTCTCAAGTTTTTGGGCGAGAAAAACAAAATCAAGGTGACCCTCACCTTCAAGGGCAGGGAGCTGAACTACACCAAAATCGGCTCGGACCTCATGAAAAGGCTCATCGCTGACACGTCCGAACTGGGTCAGCCGGAGCAGGAACCGAAGCTTGAACACCGCTCCTTGACGATGATTCTCACGCCCAAAGCCTGAGGGGTCCCCCCCGCTTTTCCCCTCTCTTCCGCGACGACGGTCACCGGTTCCCGTTCCGACACCGAATCCCGGCGTCGCGCGCGACTCGCCGAGAGCCCGTTCGCGACGGACGCCCGGCGGTTTTCGAACCCGTCCGCCGTCGGCGCGGCTTTTTTGGGAACTTTTGCCCCGGACGGGAAAAGACGAGGGGGAAAGCCCGCCCGTTTCCTTTTTTTTCGCGGGCCCCGAAAAACTCCTCGGAAAGGCCGCTTTTCTCGAGCCGCCCGAAACACCCTTCCTTAAAGCCTCCCGCGCGGAGGCTTTGTTTTTTCCGGGGGGAAATTATCCGGGCCCGGAACCGGTCCCGCTCACCCGAAAGGCCGCGACGCCGCGCGGTAAGGCCAATCGGAACGGGTCGGACGGGTTTTCGGGCCGGTTTCGGAA
>JAITKT010000212.1 GCA_031278225.1 Deltaproteobacteria bacterium | reverse complement strand
CACTTCCCGGGGAAGGAGGCCTCCGTGACGTTCTCGAAGGCGCTTTGGCCGTTTTCCTTGTCGAGGTTGAATCCGGGCTTGACGCCCACCACCGAAAAGTTGTCGAGTTTGTCTCCGATTGATTTCATATGACGCTCCTAAATGATGTGTTGATTGAACGGTGAATCGTCGGCGGCGCGGGCCACGGGGCTTTCGGGGCCGTCGGGGCGTCGAGCCCGGGGCCGCGCCGGGGTTCCCCGAAACGTTTCGGGGCGGGGAATCGTCGGGACCGGGGGGTCCCGGGACGAAAGAAAAAACGCGGGACCGCGGGGACGCGCGCGCGGGGCCGGAAAGGACCCGAAAAAGGGCGCCCGGGCGGGGACCGTTTTTCGGGACAAAAAGAGCGAAAGGCGGGCGAAAAGGCACGCCGAAAGGCCGGCTTGAAAGGCGCGCGAAAAGGGATTTCGAAGAGTCGCGGTCGCGGGATGTTTTTGCGTTTGAAAAAATTTGACGACGGGTGAAAAACGTCATCGCCCCGCGGGGCGGGGATTTGTCCGTCCGGTCGGGAAAGGCATAGCGAAAGGCGTTGGGCGCCCGCGCCCCGAAAGGGCGGGCGGCGTCTTCTTCCCGGGCGCGCGCGGGTTTCCGGCGAGGGGGTTTCCCCCGGTTTCCGGGGAGATGGGAAATTCTTCAAAGAAAAAGATTTCCTGGCGCGACGGATTTCCCGGGGACCGGGGCGTTCGTCACCCTTTCCCTCCGATTTCGGGGGGTCCGGGGAACGGGCGGCCGGCGGGCCCGTTTTCGCGCGGGCGAAAGAGCCGGGACCGCGCGGGCGTCCGGACGTTCGCGGGTTTTTCGAGAATCGACGCTCCGGAAAGTTTAGGTTAAAACCGGGCGCTTGTCAAAGACCGGGGAGCCGAATTTTGAAACCCGGCCCGAGGGGCGGGCCCGGCGGGCGGGGATTTTCGAGGGGCCCGGTTCGGGGCTTTTTCGGGGCCGATCGCCGGGGGGGAAAAGTCCTTCGGACCGTTTTCGGGCGCGATTCGGGTTCGGTTCGGGATTCGGGGACAAAAAGGGGCGGTCCCGGGACGAGGGTCGGGAAGGGGGGAGGGCTTTCGGGTGGTTTTCGGGGGGGAGGGGGTTTTCAGGGGCGGGTTTTGTCCTCGAAGGACTTTTGTCCCCTGACGATCATGGCGGAGCGGAAGGTCATGGTCTCGCGGTTCACGGCCTTGAAACCGGCCTCTTCCATTTCGTCCGCGATGACGGCGGGGTGGGGGAAGTTCAGGACGGATCGCCCGAGATAGCGGTAGGCCTTCTTTTGACGGCCGAAGAAGCCCGAGGCGACCAGGGGGATCAGGGTCTCGAGGTGAAAGCGGTGGAGGGGGGCCCAGGGGTTCCGGTAGTCGAAGAAGAGCTCCAGGACCACGAGCCTTCCCCCGGGTTTCAGGAGTCTCAAAACCTCCCGGTAAAACCCCGGGCGATCGTCGAGGTTTCGGAGGCCGAAGGAGACGCAGACGGAGTCGAAGACCCCGTCCGGGAAGGGGGCCTCGTGAACGTTCCCCAAGACGGTCTCGGCGTCGTCGTCGTCGGGAAGGAGTTTTTCCATTTTTGCCGCGGCCCGGGCGAGCATGGCGGGGGAGATGTCCAGTCCCGCGATCTTCGCGTGGGGCCAGGTTTTTCTGATGGCGATCAATTGATCCCCGGATCCGGTCGCCATGTCCAGGATGCGCCCGGGGTATCCCAGGATCGTCAGTTGTTCCGAGGCGGCCCTCCTCCAAAAGAGGTCCCTCCCGAAACTCAACAAACGGTTGAGGAAATCGTAGCGGGGCGCCACCGCGTCGAACATCTTTCCGATTGCCCGGGCCGGACGGCCGGAATTTCCCGTCATCGGCTCGGGGTTTTCGGTCGCGTCCTTTTCCTCGGAAACCATGGGATTATTTCCCTCCCGCCCCGGGTCCCGGTCGGGTGGCCGGGTCGGGTTCGCGCGGTTTTGGGGTTTTTCGGGGGATTTTTCGGGGTTTTCGGGGGGGAACCCGCCCGGGGTTTCGGGGGCCGGTCCCTCGCGGGGAAAGACGCCCTCCCCGCCGCGCGCGGCCCGCGGCGGGGAGGGCGGGGCGGGAAAAGGGCCCGGGGAGGGGTCAGACGAGTTTTTCCCGTTGAAACCCGAAGCCCTGGGAGCTGTCCAGGATCTCCTTCACGTCGGTTATGTAGGACTTTACCCGCCAGGCGCCGGCGTCCAGGAGGTCCTTTTCCGGGGTGCCGCCCTGTTTCAGACCCAAGGCCCTTATCCCGGCGGCCTTGGCCGCCAGCATGTCGAAACGGGAGTCCCCCACGAAGATCGTGTTCACCGGTTCGCTGTGGAGCTGCTTAATCACCCTCAAGGGGATGTCCGGCTCCGGTTTGGGTTTCAGGCCTTCCTCCGCCCCCACGGCGGTGTCGAAGAGGTGGGCTATTCCCATCTTGGCCAGATCCAGCCAGGGGTTTTTGCGGTTGGTGGCGACGGCCAGGAGAATTCCCTTGTTTCTCGCGTGGCGCAGGAGGTCCGTCGCGCCGGGGTACAGGGGACCGTTCAGATCTATGACCGGCTCCACGTCGCTCTTGAAGTACTCCAGCCACTCGGGATCGTATCTTCCCCAGAGCCGGCCCCAGTAAGGCCCCAGGGGAAGGCTTATGCAGGCCAGGACCTCTTCCCTGGTCTTGCGCTCGAGACCGAAGCGGTCGGCAATCATGTTCGTGCCCTTCGCGCAGGCGTCCAGGGAGTTCACGAGGGTAAGGTCTATGTCGAAAATCAAAGTCGTAAGCATCTTGTGGGGTCGTTCTTTCGGGAAAGGCTCGGAATGTGGCGAAAACCGCGAACGGGGCCCGTCCCCTTTTTGGCCTCAAAATACCATATTTCGGGCCGTCGTTCAAGAATCGCCCCCCGAAACGGGGTAAAATCCGGACGCGTTCGGAAAAAGAAATCGCGGAAAGAAATCGCGGAAAGAAACCGGGGAAAGAATCGAAGAAAGATCGCGGAAAGATCGCGGAAAGATCGCCGGGGGATCGGAACGGATCCCGGGTAAGAATAAGGAAGAGGGATCGGGGCGACGTCGCGGCGGGATTGGAGCGGGATTGAAGCGAGCCCGGAGCGGGCCCGGCCGGGCCGGGCCCGCGGACGCCCGTCGGAACGTCTTCGGGAAAGGCGGGCTTTCTGGGTCCCGGGGCGTTCGCGGCGTCGCGACGCGGAGGCCCCTTTCACGGGCGAAAGCGCGTTGGTTTTTTTGGAAAGCCTTTTAAAAAGACTTTCTAAAAAAAACCAACGCGCTTTCGCCCGCGAAAGGGGCCTCCGCGTCGCGACGCCGCGAACGCCCCGGGACCTTAAAAAACCCGCCTTTCCCGATGGCGTTCCGACGGGCGTTCGAGGGC
>JAITKT010000202.1 GCA_031278225.1 Deltaproteobacteria bacterium | reverse complement strand
CCCCCGACGATTTTATTAACCTCCCCGGTTTCGTTCCCGCGACGAAACCCGGGGAGGTTTGTTTTGACTTTTATCCCGGGGGTTTTTCCGGGGGCGCCCGGACGCGACCTTTTCGAGTTGGCGGAAGGTCGGTGTTTGTCCGTGCCGTCCCCCCGGTTCGGGTTTTTTGGAAAGTTCGGGGCTCGCGGGCGGTTTTTCGGAGGGAATCGGGGAGGGGGTCAGGGGCGGGAGGTTGCGGCGGGTGTTCGGGGAGTAGAAAAACCGCGCGCGGAACCGGGGATTTCCGGCTCCGCGCGCGGTTGTTCGAAAAGACGGGGAAGGGTTCCCGGAACGGGTTCCGGCGGCTCTTCCCCGGTTTTTCGGTCAAAGCGGGGTTCTTGGAGAGGCTTTTCGCTTTGAGGATCAGTTGCCGGTCGCGGGAGCGACTTGGTTCTGCTGCTGCTGTTGCTGCTCGCGGACCTCGGCCACCTTCTTGTTGGCCCAGTCCTGGGCGCCGTTTTCGGCCGCCAGGATCTCCTCGGTCTTCATTTCGCCCCTGAGCTGCTGGATGAAGGCCGCCATCTCCTGGGTGTTCTGACCGAAGTTGAAGCTCAGGATGGCCCACTGGAGGGCGAGGGTCTGGTTGGGCTTTTTGTTGTCCCCCTCGTTCTTGTAGTAGGCGGCGAGATTCTTCATGGCCACGTTGTTCAACAGATCGGCCGCCCGGAGGAAGTAGCCCTTGGCCTTGGGGATGTCCGTCTTCTGGTTCCACTGGCCCAGGTAATAGATGGCCCCGAGCTCGTTTATGGCCTGGGAGTAGTTCTTGTCGGCCAGGGAGTTCAAGAGCTGCATGCCCTTGGCGATGTCCTTGGGGAAGCCGTCGGGTCCGTTCAGGTAGAGGGTGGCGAGCTGCCAGTCGGCGTCCTGGATCCCGTCCTTCCCGGCCTGGGTCAAGTGCTGAATGGCCTTTTCGTTGCTCTTGGCCACGCCCAGTTTGCCGTCGAGATAGATGTTCCCGAGTCTCAGGTTCGCCATGGGGAGGCCCAGCTTGGCGGCCTCGGTGTAGTTGTCGATGGCCTTCTTGAAATCGGGGGCGGTTCCCGCGCCAACCTGATAGAAGTAGCCGAGGTTGAAAAGACCCTCGGGCACCTTGGCCGCGGCCGCCTTGGTGAACCAATCGAGGGCCGTCCCGTAGTTGATGTCCAAGCCCAGCTGGCCTCTCTCGTAGATGATGCCCAGGGTGATCATGGCCTCGTTGTTGCCTTTTTCCACCTCGGACTTCAAAAGATCCAAGTATTGGTCGACCGTCATGGTCTGAGGCTGGTTGGCGTCGGCCGCCGGGGGAGGGGACAGCTGACCGGAGGCCGTGGCGGCGTCGTTCTGGGCGAAGGCGGAAACGCTGAAAAACAAGATGAGCGGCAAGGCGAACGCGGCCAGGAAGACTTTAAACTGTAGTATCATAGAAATCTCCAATTGAACCCCGAACGATACCGAAAGGAGGGGTTTTCGCGGTGGTGTTTGTCGTTCGCGCGTTCTGTCGCGCGACATGAAAAAACAAGGGGCGGGGCGCCGATTCCGCCCGCTCCCCGACTCCCCGGGACCGGGGCGGAAACGGGACGCGGTCGACGGCTTAGAATTTTAAATCTTGCGTCGGGAAAAATCAACATCCTTCTCGCGCGGGAACGCCGCCGTCAAGGTCTTTTCGCCCCCCGCCGGGGGTGCCGGAAACATGGGCGGGGCCTCCCCGCGCTTGGTCGCGGTCGATATATACTCATGTTTCGGACGCGTTTTGTTCCCCCCTCGCGGGGGACTCGCGCGGTCGAATTCGGGGTGACAATCATGGACGACAGTTCTTTGAACGCCGGGGACGTGGCCGACATTCTGAAGGTGGCCAAAAACACCGTCTACTCCCTCGTGAAAACCAAACGTCTCTCCCACTACCGGGTGGGAAGAAAGTTGAGGTTCAGCCGGAGGGACGTGGAGAACTACAAAAACAGCCTGCGGGTGAGTTCCGACCCCCCGGATTCGAAGAGCGGGGACGGCGGGCCCGAGAAAGCCGGGGAGACCGGGGGATTCATCATCTGCGGTCAGGACGGCATCCTGGACGTCCTGGCCTCGACCCTGGAAAAGGTCCCCGGTTTGGACAAGCGGCCCCTGAGGGTATTCATGGGGAGTTACGGGGGGCTCTCCGCCCTCTATCGCGGGGAAGTCCACGCCGCCACCTCCCACCTCTGGGACGGAGACGACGGGGTCTACAATCTCCCCTACGTGAGGAGGCTTCTTCCGGGGATCCCCTGCGTCCTCATCCATCTGACCCTGAGGACCCAAGGCTTTTTCGTGGCCGGGGGGAACCCCAAAAACATCCGGGGCTGGGAGGACCTCGGAAGGCCCGACATAACCATCGTCAACAGGGAAAAAGGCGCCGGATCCAGGGTTTTGCTCGACGAACGCCTGAGGCTCATGAAGATCCCCGGAAAAGCGGTGAAAGGCTACCCGAGGGAAGAAACCAATCACCTCCTCGTGGCCGGGACCGTGGGAAGGGGGGAGGCCGACCTGGG
>JAITKT010000081.1 GCA_031278225.1 Deltaproteobacteria bacterium | reverse complement strand
CGCGGTTCCGTCCGGTTCCGCCGGGGTCCTCCCGGTTTCGGGGCTCCTTCGGGACCGGAGGCGACCGCGGGGCGCCGTTCGGGCTTGTTTCGGCTTGTTTCGGGTTGATTCGGCTTGTTTCGGGCTGTTTCGGGCTGTTTCGGGCCGCCGCGCGACCGTCGCGGCCCGCGCGACCGTCATCCCGCGGGGGATCCGTTCCGGAACGGACGATTCGCGGGGGGGATCGGGGCGGGCGGTTCAGAGGGGGAGTTCGAGGGGGGCGCGGCCGCGGGCGTTGCCCGGGAGGAGGCCGGGAAAGAGGGGGGAGCCGTCGGGGTCGGGATTTTCGAAATCGAGGCCTTTTCTTTTGTTTTGGGCGCAGAGGCTCTCGCAGAGTCTCACGGTGTCGAAGACCGTGGCCACGCAGTGGTCGGCGCGGAAGAGGTCCTTTATGGCGGGGGTCACCTGGGCGCCGGCTATGAAGATGCTCGGGGAAGAGGCTTCCCCCCGGGCGTCCCGGAGGGCCCCCACCGTGGCTTCCATGTTGTGGAAACAGGTGGTGAGGAGGACCGACAGGCCCACCGCGTCCGGGCGGAAGTTCGAGGCGGCCTCCACGAAGGCCCGGGGGGGGACGTCGGCGCCGAGGTCCAGGACCTCGAAGCCGTTGGCGCCCAGAAGGGCCCCGGCTATGTTTTTCCCCAGACAGTGGATCTCGCCCTTCACGGTGCCGATGAGGACCCGGCCCTTGGACGGGTGACGGGGGCGGCCGGCGCGGGCGGGGCTCACCGTCTTTATGACCCGGTTCATGATCTCGCCCGCCATGACCAAAGAAGCCATGAAGTACTCCCCGGAGTCGTAGAGGCCGCAGATCTCCGTCATGGCGGCCTCGCAGGCGGTCAGGATGTCCTTGGGCTTCATGTCCCTTTGGGCGAGCCTTCGGGCGATGTCGAGCGAGGAGCCGACCTCGAGGGCTATGATGGACCTTATGAGGCTCACCAGCCCCGGACGGACGTCCGCGCCCCCGGGGTCAAAAGTCATCGTCCCAAACCCCCAGCCTCGCCGAGAAGGCGATGTTGTCCTTGTGGGTCAGAAACCAACCCGTTCCGGAGGGTTCGTCGTCGTAACCGAAGACCGTGTAGCGGATCTTGTGGGCGAGGGTGTCCCCGGGGAGTTCCAGAAAGCCGGCGTCCTCCTCCTGGAGTATCGCGGGCTCTATCACGAGCTCGGTCTTTTTTATGAAGCCGCTGTTCTCCCCGGTGAAGAGGGAAAAGAGGGAGGAGGGGTCCAGCTCCATCTCCACGATGGGACTCTTGGGCTCGTATTTCAAGAAGGCCCTGTTGAGGAGGAGGGGCGTTCCCTTGTGGGCGACGAGCCTTATCATGGAGAGGTAAAGGTCCCCCGGCTCTATGTTCAGAAACTCGGCCGCGTTGGCGGTGGCCTCGGAGATCCCCGCGGAGAGGATCTTTATGTCCAGGTTTTCCCTGTCCCCCAGCTTGCGCAAGAGACCCCCCATCGTGAAGGAGGCCCTTTTCCAGTCCGGCCCGCACACGAAGGTGCCGCTCCCGTGCACCCTCCTCAGGTAGCCCTTTTCCGCCAAAACCCGGATGGCCTGCCTGACCGTCATGACCGCCACCCCGAAGGTTTTGCTCATGGTCACCTCGGCGGGGATCCTGCTTCCCGGGGGAAATTCCCCCTTGCCGATCTTGTCCTTGATGATGCCCGCGAGTTGGGCGTAGGCCGGCCCCTTGACCGAGCTCTTGATGTCGATTGCCTGCAGTTTGTTTTCCACCGGTGTTCGCATTGGGCGTTCGTCCGTCTCTTTTTTTTTCGGGGTTTTTCCGCCGGGATGGGCGCGTCCGAAAACGGCGCCACGGCCAAGTTAACAAAAAAGCCCCCCCGTTTTAAAGACCGCGGGGCCTCGTTTTTTGATTTCGTGAAAAAATCCGCGCTCCCCGAATCCCCGGTTTTCATGATTTTCCCGACACCCCCGCGACATCCGGTTTGTTTTTCGGAAAATGACCGCGACATGTGCCGCTTTCAATGTCTCTAGATGATTTCCGGGCGCTTTTCGACCGTTTTCCCCGAAAAGCCCCGGACGGGCCCGGAAAGACCCTTTCCGAGACTTCGCGCGAGTTCCTTCCGAAGTCCCCCGGAACCCGGGACGAAGGGGAAGAGGCTCTTCGTCAAAGCGGGGAAAGGGATCCAGGGTCGTCGGAGGGCAAAAACCCTTGGGACGATTGGCCGCGGATTCGAACGATTCGCGAGGGGATTCCCGGGATTTTAAGGGATTGGCCGCGCGAGGACCCGCGCGACGGGAGGGACGGGCGCGGCCTCCAACCAACCAAACGAAGAACCCGGTGACCAACGAGATCCCGACGCGAGGCCCGTCTCCCGCCAGGCGTGGCCCCCTTATGAATTCGGGTAAAAATCAAAACCGCCGCGGAGGACTTTCCCGGGCCCGAAAAGGCCGGGACGCGAAAAATCAAGCCGCGGAAACCCAAAGCCTCCGAATCGGATTTTTCCCGCCACCCGGACCCGGTCACGAATTTGCCCGCGCGGGGACATCTTCGGGACTTTTCGAGACTCATTGTCAAAGTCCTCGCGAAACCCCTTCCTTTTTTCAAAGTCGCCCGAAAACCCCCTCGTCGCTCCGGGAACCTCCCGGAACAATCAATCATTTCGGGGTCATTTTTAAAGAACGACGCCGCGCAAAGGTTTTGCCGTATTGAGAGCCGGAAGGGACGCTTTCCCCCGGGGAACGGCCGCGGCCCCGGGAGGCGGAAAAAGTCCCGGGCGTAAGTTTCCGAAAGATCCGAACATTTTTTTCAAAGGTCCGGGTCCGGATTTCGGGAAATTTTCCGCCCGCGGGGACAAGTCACCGAAATTTTCGAATAAAATTTTCAATTCCGGATTCATGTCATTTTATGCCTTTATTGATTTATGATTACTTAAAATTTATTCTTATAAATATTCATATATTTTATAACTTATAAAATAGCATGTTTGAAGCGCTCGTTATTTACCCAAAACGCCTCCGATAACACTTGCTTTTGTCAAAAAAGCGTGTTACACTCTTGCCAATCCGGAAGGGTTCGGAAACCCCGGGGAAACCGGTCATCTAGTCCGCTTTGGGCGCCTTTTCGGTCCGCCGCGGACGGACACCGACTTTTCGGGAGACCAAACCCCCGAAATTCATGGTTTTATTCTCCCGGCGGACGCCCGCGCGACCCCTCGGGAATCGAAACCGGGAGACCTTCCGGCAGGCCTTATCACTCACTCCTCCTCAAACCATCCACAATCGATCCCGGTGCCCCGGGCGCCGCCGATCCGCGGGAATTTCGCCCCAAAAGGGCCCGCTTTCCCCGGCGACGGCATCCCGGACAAGCGCCGACGCGGCCAATCCGCGGTTTTTCGGGGGCTTTCGCCTTTCCCCGCGACCGCGCCCGGCCCGAGTCCGGTTTTTTCGCGAACCGTCCCGAAACCCGCGGAATTCGGGACGATTATACAGCTCTAGAAGAATTCTCTTGTTTTTTCCGGCGAAATGCTTTATATTCTCAAGGCTTGCGACTTCACTTCAAAATTCATCGCCATTTCGCACGCTTTCGCCAAACATCGCCAGGAGACGCCGATGCGAACCGCCTTGTTCACCGGTTTTCCGGGGTCCGGTAAAACGACCCTGCTCCTAAGCTTGGTGTCCCACCTGAAAGACAGGACGGACCCGGGGGCGGCGCGCGTCATTTTGACGGAAAACGGGGATCCCGGGACTGACGAACGTCTCATGGCGGAATCTCCTTTCGGAATCGCGGATCTCACGAGAGGATGCGTCGGTTGCGCGTCCCTCGCGGGGTCCGTTTTTTACCTCATCGAAGAGTCGCGAAGGGAAGACCCTCCCCCCGTCCTCCTCGTCGAGGCCTCCTGTCTCGCGGGGAAAACTTTGAGGACCATGTTCCGGGATTCCTTTCCCGGAGAGGATCCGCCCCTTTCCGTTTTGGTCGTCGACCCCGATTCCTGGGACGAACGATTCCGGGAGTCCCCCGGAATCGCGACCGACATGGCGAAGGAGGCGGATTTTGTTTTGCTCAATTTCAGAGTCAGGCCGGGGAGCGCCGCGGCCGCTTCCGACCGATTTCCCGCCGAACCGGGAATCGCGTCGGAGTTGCGGAAGCTGAATCCCCGGGCGACGATCGCGCGCGCGGACGTTTTGGGGAACCCGGAAGGGATTTGGACCCTTTTGGGACCCTCGCTCGCGCCGCCGGGCCTTTTCCGAAACGCGGTCTGAAAACGGCAAAACGGTTGAAGAGCGCGCTTCCGTTTCCGTCCCAACCCGATTTCCGAAAAGGCGATTTCGGGGCCCCCCCGGGGACCCCGTTCGATTCCGCGGCCCGGGGATTTCCCCCGGACCATTTCCAAACCCTTAACGTTGTACATCGGAGGTAGCCTTTATGTTGTACAAAACCCTGGCCATCAGCAACCCTGACGACCTCATCTTCGGAACGGCGCCGAAGCCCGTCAAGACCCGCAACTACGGTCTCGATATCGGCGGCGGCACCCTCTACCCCGAGCTGAACTTCACCGTTCCGACAATGAAGCTCGAGGAAGCCACTCTGAAAGAGATGTACGGGCACTATGAGCAGATAGTCCGCGAGGCCCTGAAGCGCGCGGGCGAGCTCGAGTCCCCGGGCGTCGTTCTCGAGTGCGAGACCCTTCCCCAGCAGACGGAGTTCCCCGAGTGGTCCGAGACCATCTGCAAGATCCTCCTCGAGGGAATGGCCAAAGAGAACGCCAGGAGCGGCCTCAAGAGCGCCCTGCGCTTCACCCCCAACGACAACCGCGACATGCTTCGTCCTCCCCTCATGAGGAGCGGCTATCAGCTCGAGAGGATGCTCGAGACCTTCGAGAGGGTGACCAAGGCCGGCGCCGACCTCATCAGCATCGAGTCCATCGGCGGCAAGGAGACCCACGACGAGTCCCTGATCCACTGCGACATCGCCGAGGTCATCTTCGCCCTGACCGTTCTCGCCACCCGCGACATGAAGTTCCTCTGGGACACCATAATCGGGATCTGCAGGAAGAACGGCTCGACCCCGGCCGGCGACAGCAGCTGCGGGTTCGCCAACACGGCGATGGTTCTCGCCGAGCAGAAACTCATCCCCAACTCCTTCTCCGCCGTCGTCCGCGTCCTTGGCACCGTCCGCGCCATCGTCGCCATCGAGTCCGGCGCGAAGGGCCCGGGCAAAGACTGCGCGTACGAGAACCCCTTCCTGAAGTGCATAACCGGCAACCCGTCCTCGGGTGAGGGCAAAACGGCGGCCTGCGCCCACCTCTCCCCCGTCGGCAACATCGCCTGCGCCTACACCGACCTGTGGTCCAACGAGTCGGTCCAGAACATCATGCTTCTGGGCTCCACCGCCCCGACCGCGTACATGGAGCAGCTGATCTACGACTGCCGTCTGTACAACAGCTTCAAGTCCTACGGCCAGGGCAAACTCCTTCGCGATCACCTCGTGAGGACCGACGCGCCCCTCGACAGCCGCGCCTTCGTCTTCACCCCGGACAACGTGGTTCTCTTCTCCAAGACCATCGTGGACAGCAAGGACTACTACGACGCGGGCAAGAACGTCTCCAAAGTGGTCGCCCAGAGACTGCTCGAGGGCGGACTCAAGGGCGAGACCAGGATATCCAAGCCCGAGACCAAGTACCTCCAGAAGATCATCACCACGGTCGACAACCTGCCCTCCTCCGAAGGCGAGTTCATCGAGAAGATCTTGAAGAAGATCGACACGTCCAAGCTGAGACTCGACGAATACGGACTCTGAGAAGGCCTCCCGGCCGGACGAGCTCCGACAACGCTACCCGAGGTTTTCCGGCCTTCCCTCAAAAAAACCGGACGTTTCGTTCGCCGCGAGTGTCGCGGCCGGAACCTTGGGTATCTTTTCGACACATAGGCGCCCCATAACAAGCGCCGAATCGCTCAAAGGGCCGCGCGCCGCCCCGAATCGGGAGAGAGCCTTCGAGCGAATGACCCGGGCCCCGCGGACCGCACCGCGAACACGGCCCGAGGCCGAAAGAAAACCCGCCCGCTCGCGCGGAGGAACATTCGGGCTCTTTCGAAAGCGCGCATGACGAAGAAGGGCAAGGCCGCCCGCCCGCTCCCTTCGATTCGGGTGACAACGACGGACGTTGTTTCTGACCCCGGGATCGAGGACGGGTTCCTCGAAACCGGTACCCGCAATCGAACGGACAGGCGCCGACCGACCTTCTTCGCGACCGATTATCCCCATGTCAAACGCCCGAGCGAAACGCCGCCGTTTGACCGTCGCGCCGGGGACAACCGACTCCAAGCCGCGGCCGCGACAATCACTTCATTTTATTCGATTCATTCGATCCCGAAAGGAGAGCCATTCTTATGTCCATAAAAGACATTTACCAGGCAGTCGTGGATTTCGACGATGACGCCATCGCCGAACTCGTGGAGAAAGAGATCAAAGCCGGCACCCCCGTCCAGAAGATTCTGGACGACGGCCTCATCGCCGCGATGGATTACGTCGGCAAACTCTTCTCCGAGGGCGAGCTCTTCGTCCCCGAGATGCTCATGGCCGCCACGGCCATGAAGGTCGGTCTCGGAATCCTGAAGCCGCAGCTGGCCAAGGCCGGCAGCTCGACCATAGGAACCGTGGTCATCGGCACCGTCAAGGGCGACCTCCACGACATCGGCAAAAACCTCGTGGGCATGATGCTCGAGGGCGGCGGTTTTGAGGTCTACGACCTCGGCTCCGACGTCGAGCCCGCCAAGTTCGTCGAGGCCGCCAAGGAGAAGAAGGCCCAAATCGTGGGTCTCTCCGCCCTCCTGACCACCACCATGCCCTACATGGAGGAGACGGTCAACGCCTTGAAAGAGGCCGGCGTCAACACGAAGGTCATCATCGGCGGAGCCCCCGTCACGGCCAACTACGCGGAGAAGATCGGCGCGGCCGGTTACTCCGACGACGCCCCGGGCGCGGTCGAGCTGGCCCGCAACCTCCTGAAGTAGTAACGCGCGGGGACTTCTCCGGTTTTCGGGAACCGCCCCAAAGCGACCCCCGAAACGCCGGCCGAAGTCCACCGGGTTCCGCCATCCGGCAAGCGACAAAAAACGGCCTCAAAACTCACTCCAAAAAACACCCTTTTCGCGCGCGTCATAGCGGGCCCATGAATAACGGCGGTTACATTATTCATGGGCCTGCTTTTAATCCCCCGAATCGATTTTCCCCTTTGGCCTTTCCCGAAACGTCCGTCCCCCTTCCGCGGGGAGGCCCCCCGAGGGCGGCCCGCGACCTTGGCGGCGCCGACCGTTTCCCGGTGTTGTTTGGAGATTACCCGTTCCGACCGGCCTTTTTTATATTTAACACTGGGCCCTTTTCTTTTTCGACGCTTTCGGTTACACTGTCCGAAGAAAATTTTCACGCGAAACCAGCCTTTTCGTCTTCCGCGACATTCCCTTTCGCGAACCGCGACCCGAACCCGGCCGCCGTTTCGCCAAAAAAAATCCCATCCGCGACATTCGAGCCAGTTTTAAATACAAAATCCCAAAGCGTTTCGCTTTGGAAATTCAAAAATCCGCCCCCGGGCGGGGCCGGCATCAGGCCCAAACAACAACGAGCGTCGAAAACGGACGCGAAAACAAGGTGACATCGATGATAATCGTAGGTGAATTGATCAACGCCAGTCGCAAGAAAATCAAAGAAGCGATTGAGGGCAAGAAAGACCCCCAGTACATCAAGGATATAGCCGTCGCTCAGGACAAAGCCGGAGCCACCTATGTCGATGTCAACGCGGGCGTTTTCGTCGGCGAGGAGCCCGAGTATCTGGTCTGGCTCGTGGAGAACGTCCAGTCGGTGGTTGACAAGCCCCTCGCGCTGGACAGCCCGGATCCCAAGGCCATCGAAGCCGCCATGAAGGTCCACAAGGGCACCCCGATGTTGAACTCCATTTCCATGGAGAGCGATCGCTGGGAGAAACTCTCCCCGGTCGTCGCCAACACGGACATCAAAGTCGTCGCGCTCTGCATGAGCGACGCCGGCATGCCCACCACGGCCTCCGACCGCATGAAAATCGCCCACGACCTCGTGAACGGCCTCACCAAGATAAACATCCCCCTGGACAACATCTTCATCGATCCCTGCGTCCAGCCCGTGGGAACCGACATGACCTTCGGAATCGAGTTCCTGAGGGCCGTCGCCCAGACCAAGGCCGAGTTCCCCGGCGTCCACATCATGTGCGGTCTTTCCAACATCAGCTTCGGCTTGCCGGAGCGCAAATTCCTCAACAGGATCTTCATGGGCCAGGCCATCTATTGCGGACTGGACGGCGCCATCATCGATCCCCTTGACGCCGGAATGATGGGCACCATCGCCGGCGCCGTGGCCCTCTGCGGCCAGGACAAAGGCTGTCGCGGTTACCTCAAGGCCTTCCGCGCGGGACTCGTGAAAGCCTGACGAATCTCCCCGGGCCCGGCGACCCCCGGATTTTTCGCGCGGGACATGACAATCCGGAGCGCCGCCCTTTCCCGCCTCATCGCCGTTGATTCACTTTTTCGGCCGCACGACCAACTAAGCTCAGCCCCGTCGCGAAAGCGGCGGGGTTTTTTTCGCGACTCCCCCGGCGAAACTCCCCCGCGAAACCCGCGGAATCCGCGGACCCCGGCGGACCCGGGCGCGCCTCCCGGCCCCGTCGGGAATCGCGCGTTTGACGATTGCCGGACGAGGCCGCCCGTTCCGTCGCGGGCGTCGCGGCCCGTTCCCTCCGAAACCCCCGCCTCGAAACCCCGGCCCCCGAACCCCCGGCTTTTTTCGCGAGTTTTTTTCGGTCATCCAGATGACTTCAAAATATTTTTTTCGCCCGACATCCGCCCTCCGCGGAGGGTCGGGAGCGCCCGGGATTTCGGGCTTTTTTCCCGTGACGGCGACAATCCCCCGAAAACGCCGTCCTCACGCGGTTTTCCCGCGGCGATTGTCGTCCCCGCGCGCGGGCGGGGAACGGCTTTTCCCCGCCGCCGAAGCCCCCGGGACAATCCCCCCCCGAGACCTCTCGAAACGGCCCCGAATCTTCCCGGGAAGCCCTTGAAACCCGCGCCGGGAGCCGCCCGAACCGCTCGCGCCCCCGGGTTTTCGGACCTTTCCCGGGTTTTTCTTTCGAACGCGAACACAAAAGCTTGCATCGCGAAAAGATTAAGGATATACTTTCTCTTATATTGAACAATCATAAAGGGACTCGCCGGATGTTAGCCTGACGGCGGGTTCCCTTTTTTTTCGCCCGCCCCCGACACCGCCGCCCGAAACCGAAACCCTCCCCCCGCGCCTCCGTTCCCCCTCCCTTTTCGGCGGACGAAAACCATCATTCGCGAAAAATCAAAGCGTTCGAACGACGTTCGCGGCCGTCCCCGCACCAAAAACGACGTTTTTTTTTCGATTTAACGATTATTTCGCTTGCTTTCGGCTCTTTCCCGGCTATAATGGCTTCTTGTCAGAAAATAACCTCTTCTCTCGCCCTTTGTCCTCCGACCGAACTTCCGACCGAACTCCCGACCCGACCTCAAGTCCGAAACGGAAAACGACCCCGGCTCCGCGGATCCCGAAACGTCCCCTTTCCCCCGCCAACCCGCGCCGGAAGGGGACGCGCCGATTCATCGGGGTGATTTAAAACCGGACTCGGGTTATCATCACGGATGAAAAGCGACCGGAGAACGCAATGCTCAGCTCCCCCGGACCGAAACCGGGCCCGGAAAAGCCCGCGCGACCGGTTTTCGGAACCGTTTCCCGCGAACGCCCGACATGTCCGCCGCCCCGCCACCGAGGGACGGAATGCCCATATCGAGAGGTTTTAACGCCATGCGCGACGTGGTGATTGTCGCCAGAAACACCCCCGAGGCCCTGGAACTCGCCGAATGGACCGGGGATTACATCGAAAGAACCCGTCCCGGGAAAACCAGGACCCTTTTGGACATCTCCGAATACAACCAGGACCTCTTGGAAAGCCAGGCCCACATTCCCGTGAACTTCGAACCGGAGCTCATAGTCTCCATCGGGGGTGACGGAACCATCCTGTACGCCTCCAGATGCTGGGCCCTGAACGGCAGTCCCATCCTGGGCGTGAACATGGGGAGACTCGGGTTTTTGGCCGAGGTGGAGAAATCCAGGTTCGAGGAGATGCTGGAGCTGACCCTCGAAAACAAAGCCCCCGTGGAGGAGCGCAGCTGTCTTTCGGTTTCCGTCCACAGGGAGGGATCCAAACTCACTTCCATCCCTTTCCTGAACGACGCCGTCATCCACAAGGGGGGACTCGCGAGGATTCTGAACATCAGACTGAGCGTGGACAATTCCCAGGGCTGGAGCTACAGGGCCGACGGCCTCATAGTGGCCACGACCACGGGCTCCACCGCCTACAACCTTTCCGCCGGGGGACCGGTCCTGTACCCTTCGCTCGAGGCCTTCGTCCTCACCCCCATCTGTCCCTTCGCGTTGTCGTCCAGGTCTTTGGTTCTCCCCCTGGACTCCAGGATAGAAATCGTGGTGGAACAGAACACCTCGGCGGTAAACCTCACGACCGACGGCCAGTCCGGCCTCTCCCTGAAGACGGACGACAAGGTCACGGTGGAACGTTCCCCCCACGTCGTGAAACTCATCAAGAACCCCCACAACAGGTATCTCGACAACCTCCAGCGCAAACTGGGACTCTTCCAGAAGAACCGCTGAAAACGAAAGGGCTCCCCCGCGGGTCCCCGAAACGAAAGACGCCCCTCGAGGGGCGTTTTTTCGTTTCGCGACTTTTGTTTTTTGTTCTTCCGCGGGTCGCGGCGGCCGACGCGGAGCCAAAAACAATCCGGGTCCGACACGGGTCCGATCCCAATACGATTCGATTCCGAGCCGGGTCCGATCCGGGACATGGGATTCGCGCCGGATGGCGCCCGCCCCGGTATTTCCTCAGACCTTCATGTCGATGACCATGCCGAGCATGGAGTCGACGGTGGGAATCACCTTGGCGTTGGCCTGGTAACCCCGTTGGGTGACGATGAGGTTCACCATTTCCGTCGCGACGTCCGTGTTGGAACCCTCGACGAAGCCCTCGGGGACCCAAGCGGGGGTGGAGGGATCCCTCGGAAGTCCCACCCATGGAACCAGGGGCCCTTGGGGACCGAGACCGACGGTCACTTGGGGCGCGACTCCCGAATAACGGGGGAGATCCGCGTAAAGGGTGCGTCCGGCCTTGAAGTCGTTGGTGAGGACGTTCGCGAGATTGTGAGCCGTCACCTGGGTTCCGACCCCGAAGGCCTTGAGGGCGGTGACCGACGGCATCATGGCCGATATGGGACTCACGCGCCC
>JAITKT010000032.1 GCA_031278225.1 Deltaproteobacteria bacterium | reverse complement strand
GAAAAAAAGGTCCCGGAAACGAAAAACCGGGACGAGGGCGGAATCTTCGAAGCCGGGGAGACGGGGCTCGTCCCGCCCGGCGAAGCCGTCGAAAGAAGAGAATGACCATGCCTCCCGACGAGTTGTCGCGCTTCCTCCCGGAAAAACGGTTCTCGAGCGAACTTCGAGAGATTCGCGAAGCCGCTTTTTTTGGTCAAGCCGTCCTTCGATTCATGAAAAACCCGAATCCGCGGGTCATTCGAAACAACGCGCGAAACAACGCGCGAAACAACCCCCCCCGCGTGAAACGGGGGTCTCCCCGACGGTCGGGATTATGGACGCCCGAACGTTTGGCGGATTCCGCCGACGCTTCGATAACGCCTTCGAAAGACGTTATTTCCGCCGCCTGGGAGGCCGGGGTTTCCGAGGCTTCCGGGGTTTCGGAGGTCTCGGAGGTTTCTGGGACGGCGAAGCCGAAAAGGACTTCCTGGAATGACCGACGGCTGTCTCGAACAGCGTGTCCAAAGACCTCCTTCTGAAGCACCACTCCCATTCGTAGACGCTGACTTTGCCGCATTTCGGGCACTTGATTTTCGGCAATTCCGCTCTGAAGACGGTGTTCTTGTATGCCTCCCCGGGAGCGGCCCACTCGCGGGGTTTCGCGCCGACCACTTCGCACCCCTTGACGCCGCAACAAGGCGACGTGAAAACGGTGTCGGGATCGCATTCGAGATGATAAACAAATTTACGGACATCGGTGCGCAGGGTGCACTTTGTCGCGTAAAAAGGCGGCCGCACGTTGAAAAACACGCTGGATTCGGGCTTTAACGGCATCGTCACGGTATTTCCGTCATTGCGCGTCCGAAACGAAGTCTTTCCGGAAACAAACCGAAGCAGCTTCTTGAAAGCGGCGAAAGGCTCCGCCCGGGTCGGTTCGGCCTTGTACTCCCATTCGTAAACGCCGGTTTTTCCGCATTTCGGGCATTTGATTACCGGCAAATCCGCTTTCAACCGGGTTTTCATGCCCGACACGTCGGGACCGGGCCACTCGCGGGGCACCGAGTCGATCACTTTGCATCCTCCGACATCGCAACAGGGCGACTCGAAGATTGTTTTGGGAGGGTACTTCAATTGATAAACAATTGTTCCCTCGCGGTAATCCTTCACGGCCGACGACACGTGAAACGGCGGCATCACGTTAAGCAGGTTTTTTTCGGCCTCGTCCACCTCATCCACGGTGACCGAGAGCTCGTAAAATTTCCTGAGCATTTCAATGTCTTTTTTCTTTTGATCTCCGTCATTCATGATGAGCGCTCCTTGGCGTCGGCCGGAATTTGAGTTGGTTTGAACGCCATTGTCGCCTCAATCAACGCGGCAAAGGCGTCGTTTGGGCAAAGACGGCCGTTTTGAGGCCGATAACCGAATGAATCCCGAAAGTTCGCGCGACCGATCCCGTGAGGGAACCCCGAATTTTCCGCCCCGTCGCGTCCGGACGGCGCCGCCGCGGGTCGAACCGAAGATCGAATCGGCGGCGCGCGACGAATGACAAACGCGCGCGCGGTCATCTTCTTCGGTCTCGCGCGATGACGCGCGAAAAGGCGGCGTCCCGGGGTGACGGGAAATCGACGATCTCACCCGACGATTCTCCGCTCGCGGGCGCAACCGCGTCGCGGGCTCAACGGTCCGCCGAGACGACGCGGGAATTCTTTTTCTTTACCTTCGTCCCCGACGGGGAGCCGCTTGGGGTCGGTCGGGATTTGCCTGAGAATGGCCATATTATAACACAAATGACCCGACGGGCGCAACGGACGAATGTCCGGCTTTTTTCCGGGGCCCGACCGCGGGGTCGGAGCCCGCTTTCCCCCCGGTTTTTTCGCGTCCCGGCGCGGTTTCCGAGCGTCGAACGGATCCGGTGAGCCCCTCCCCGGAGCCAAAAACGCGCGGGCGCGGCGAAGGGGATTACTCGGGCCACCCCCGGATTCGGCCGATCCCGGGCCGGTCGAACGCGACCCCCGAGACCGGGACGGACGGGGTTCCGAAACCGCCGAAGTCTTCCGTCGGCCCGAAACGGCTCGGCGGGGCGGAAGGGTCGGTCCGCGGGGGAGGAACCCTTTCGCGTTTTCGCGTCGGGCGGCTTCGCGCCATGACCGGGGCCATGACCGGGGCCATGACCGGGGCCATTACCGGGGCCATTACCGGGGCCATTACCGGGGCCATGATCGGGGCCATGACCGGGGCATGATCGGGGCATGACCGGTACTTTGACCGGCCGACCTTTTCCTTTGAACATCCGGTGATAGGAAGGGTGTTTCGTCGCGGCGGCCGGTTCCCCGCTCCGGGCGTCCGTCCGCGAGCCGGAAAGGGCTCGCGGACGCGCCCGGGGGGAGAGCGGCCGTCGATGGGGGGATTTTCGGGGGGGTTTGGCGGGGACCGCGCGCGAACGCGGATTAAACCCCCGCGCGCGGGAAAGGAGGCTCCGCGGACGGAGCCTCCGGGACAAGCTCGGGCCCGGGGACGAACTCAAGCCCCGGAACGTCGAAAAGGCCGGATTCTCGCGAAATCGCTCACAAAACCTCCGCGATGGCGGGGATGAGGTCCTCGACCGTCCTGCCTTCGGCGGGGTCGCCCAAGGCGGCCATCTTCCACTCGTCGCCATGGCGGTACACCTTGGCCATGATCATCGCCGTGTGTTTTCCCCCGCCGGAGAGGGTGTGGCGGGCGACCTCGAGGTTTCCGTTCGCGTCGACCAGACGGCAAAAGGCGTTGGCCACCTCGTTGAAGGTCTGGCCCCTGAAACTGTTGACGGTGAAGGCGAGGTATTTCGCCTCGGGAGGCACTTTCGTCAAGTCGACGATGATTCGCTCGTCGTCCCCCTCGCCCTCGCCGGTCAGATTGTCGCCCGTGTGAACGACGGACCCGTCCTTGCTTTTGAGCTGCCCGAACCAGACGCTGTCCAGGGCTTTTTTGTTTTCGTCGAAAAGCACGCAGGAGGCGTCGAGGTCTATGGACGTCCCGGCCTTCGCCGGGTCCCAGCCGAGACCCATGACGACTTTTTCCAAAACCTGCCCGGAATCTTTCTTGAGTGATATCTTTTGACCTTTGACCAGATTTACCGTCATGACGCGCTTCCTCGCTTCGCCGGTTGGGGGCGGGGTCGCCCCGCGCGGGGCCGGGGGGATCGAAAAAACCCCGGGGGTCCCGGGCGGGACGCCGCCCATGGTTAATGGTGACGTTTCAATCGAAAAAGAGACTCCCCCGCCCGCACGACCCCGGGACGAAAAAGAAACGGGGCTTCGCGGTTCCCCGGGGCGGGGGGGGAGTCTTCAGACCTGAACCCCGAGATTCCTCGCCAGGTCCCCGAGCCCCCCGGCGAGTCCCTGGCCCGTCGCCTTGAATTTCCATTCGCCTCCGAGCCTGTAAATTTCACCGAAAATCATCGTGGTTTCGACGGACATGTCCTCGGAGAGGTCGAATCGGGCGATCTCCTTTCCGCCGTCGAGGTTTACGAC
>JAITKT010000011.1 GCA_031278225.1 Deltaproteobacteria bacterium | reverse complement strand
CACGACCACGGACATGACCACGGGCACGACCACGGACATGACCACGGGCACGACCATGACCACGACCACTCGGAGGGCGCCTGCTGCAGCGCCTGCGAGACGGTGAACCAGGGCCTGGTGGGCGAGACCCCCAAGGACGACGGTTCCGTGGAAGGGGTCGTCCGCTACAGCATCACGAACATGGACTGCCCCGTGGAGGAAAGACTCATCAGGGACAAGCTCTCCAAGATGGAGGGCATCAACGCCCTGGAGTTCAACCTCTTGAGAAGGGTTTTGACCATACGCCACAGCCTCGCTTCCCTGGAGGAAGTGGAAACGGCCTTGAACTCCATCGACATGAAACCGGTCCTCATAGAGGGAACGGCCTATCAACCCCCCAAGAAGTCCCACCCCTGGATGAGGGTCATCATAGCCTCTTTCTTCGCCCTGGGTTCCGAGATAAGCCATCTCGCGGGCGTCCACGAGTCCGTTTCCGTGGTCCTCGCGGTGGTGGCCATTCTCCTGGCCGGCTTCACGACCTACAAGAAGGGCTGGATCTCCGTCAGGCATTTGGACCTCAACATGAACGCCCTCATGACCATCGCGGTCACCGGGGCGGTCATAATCGGGGAATATTCCGAAGCCGCCATGGTCATGGTGCTTTTCACCCTGGCCGAGGCCTTGGAAGACAGGTCCCTGGTCCACGCCCGCGAGGCCATCACCAACCTCATGAGCATGGCTCCCGAGAAGTCAACGGTCATGAACCCCGACGGCACCTTCGTCGAGGTCGAATCCTCCAAGGTCCAAAAGGGCGCGAGGGTCAGGATAAGGCCGGGCGAAAGGCTCTCCCTCGACGGCAAGATAGTTTCGGGGAACTCCACCATAAACGAAGCCCCCATAACCGGTGAAAGCGTCGCCGTCGACAAGGCCCCCGGCGACACGGTCTACGCCGGGACCATAAACGAGTCCGGGTCCTTCGAGTACGAGGTCACCGAGGCCTTCGAGAACTCCACCCTGTCCCGCATACTGAAGGCCGTGGAGGAGGCTCAGGCCACGAGGGCCCCCATCCAGAGATTCGTCGACAAATTCGCGGTCATCTACACCCCGGCGGTCTTCGCGGTGGCTCTCCTCATAGGCGTCATACCCCCGGTCTTCTTCGACGCCCCGACTCTGGAGTGGGTCTACAGGGCCCTCGTGACCCTCGTCATAGCCTGCCCCTGCGCCCTCGTGATCTCGACCCCGGTCACCATAGTGAGCGGTCTCGCCGCGGCCACCAAAAAGGGTCTCCTCATAAAGGGCGGAACCTTCCTGGAGCAGGGAAGAAAGCTTAAGCTCCTGGCCCTGGACAAGACCGGGACCATCACCAGGGGAAGACCGGTCCTGACCGACTCGATTTCTCTTTCTTTCATGTCACCGGATGACTTCATGCTCCTGGGGGCCAGTCTCGCGGGTCGCAGCGACCACCCCGTCTCCAAGGCCATCTTCGAGGGCTCCGGAATTCACGGGAAAGACCTCCTGGAAGTGGAAAACTTCAAGGCCCTTCCGGGCGAGGGAACCTCCGGCGTCGTGAACGGCCGCGAACTCTACCTCGGAAACCTGAGGCTCGTCAAAAGGCTTTCCGTCCAGGACGACGACTTCCTCAAGAGACTCGAAACCCTCGAGGGCGAGGGCAAGACCGTGGTGGCCCTCTTCGAGCCGGACAAACTCCTCGGCGTCTTCGCCGCCAGGGACCAAATCAAGCGGGAGAGCGTCGAGGCCATCGAAGAGCTGAACAAATTGGGCATCAAGACCGTCATGCTCACGGGTGACAACGAGAGCGCCGCCAAGGCCGTCGCCTCGAAGATAACCGGCTTGGATTACAAGAGCGGCCTTCTTCCCCAGGACAAGATGGAATACGTCGCCTCCCTGACCTCCGCGGACGCCAAGGTAGGCATGGTCGGAGACGGCATCAACGACGCCCCCGCCCTGGCCAAGGCCGACATAGGATTCGCCATGGGGGCCGCCGGCACCGACGCCGCCATCGAGACGGCCGACGTGGCCATCATGGACGACAACCTCAGGAAGATCCCCGAGTTCGTGAAGCTTTCCCGGAAGACCGCCTGGCACCTCTGGGAGAACATCTCCTTCTCGATTATCGTGAAACTGGTCTTCCTGGTCCTGACCTTCTGGGGCTTCACGCAGATGTGGATGGCCGTTTTCGCGGACATAGGCGTCTGCCTCATCGTCGTCGCGAACGGTCTGAGATTGCTCAAAAGATGAGTCGAGCGACCGAGACCTGATGATTTCCCGTCCTTGAAAAAGGGGGGAGGATCCCCGGATCCTCCCCCCTTTTTCCATTCCGAATCCCCGCCTCGCCCCGGCACTCGCGGCCGCGTCCCCTTCCGCGGTTCGCGGCGATCCGCCCCCCTCACCGCCGCGTCCCCCGCGCGAATCACCCCTTGAACGGTTTCCCGCCCCGGAAACGCGAACCGGCCCCCGGAAATTGTTCCGACGGGCGAGGGGAAGTTTTCCCCCGCGTTCACTCCCCGGGGAAGCCCGCGGGGCGTTCTCGCGCTCGCCCGACGCCCGTCAGGGTCCGCGTCCGCCACGTCGCCCCCGCGACACCGGGGACGGCCCCGTCCGTCCGAACGCGATCCCCGGGGGATAAAACCCGACCCGGCGCTCGCGATTCCCCGCTCCCGACGTGAAGCGCGCCGGACCCCCGGCCCGGTCGGAGCGGGGTCTCCGCGGGGTTCGGGGACGTTTTCGTCGGACGTCGCCCCGCGACGCTCTTCCCGGACCGCGTGGCGTCAATCGCGAGTCCTCGCCGGCGCTCCGAGGGTGACCGGGGAATCCGCGCCTCCGTTCCGCGGATCAGTTCGTCTCGCTTCGGGCCGTGTCGGGTTTTTCGGTGGCCGGGTTTCCGTTCCGGACCCGGGCCAAATTCCGCGGTTCGTCATCCGGCCCCTTATCCTCACCCGGGTTTCGCCCGCCAAAACACACCCATGGCCTCTCGGTCCTTCGTCGGGCGGGAGGGAGTCGAATTCCGGGGGAGCCCGCGGGACGCCCGCGGCCCGGGAAGGTTTTCGCGACCCGTCCCGTCTTGCCCTCCCGCCCTCAGACAGAGAATGGTCCCAATCGCCGCGACGAGCGCCTCACGGGCGGTCTTTCGCGCCCAATCGGGTTTCGCGGACGAAAGGAATCCCCGGTGAACGGGATTGTTTAACGAGACCCGGATTTCCGCTTCCCGGCCGGGGGAATTTTCGGGCTTCCGCCCCGTCGCTGGAGCGAAGCGTTCGCGTCGACCGAGGAGACCGTCCGTCGCCCGAGGTCGCTCTCCCCGGCACCCGCGCCGAGGCGATTCTCGTTCGACCCGCGGGAGAGGGGAGGCGGTCCCGTCCGTCGGGGTCGTTCCGGATACGCGAGGCGGGAAGGCGAAGGAAGCAATCGTCCCTTCCGTGTCCGGGCTTTGGTTTTCGACACTTTTTTCGGCCGGGTCGAGGGGTAATCTCGGTGAACCCGGACCGGGGAGGCTAGCGTGTCGCGGGAATTTTTCGAAAAACGGGAATTATTCCGGTGGGGAACGGCGGAGCGGCAATCCCCCTCCCGGAGTCGCCGGAGTGGCGGATTAATATGGACGCGCGCTACATGTGGAAATCGTCTCAATCCGGTTTGGCATATGTGGACATTTTAAAAAATTTGGAAAAAAGAAGGGGGCACCGGCAAAAAGGGCTTGACAGCTTGACAACCCGGATTGGTTAAGCTATATTGGCGCAAAGAAGCTGGGCTGAGTTGGGCCGCGCAGAAGCCGAAGCGCGCCGCTCGCCAAGCCGAAGATGAGACGGGAATAGGGTCGGAGTAAGAACCGACCGGCCGATGAAAAAAAGAGAGGTCGATGAGGATGGGAATCCCCTCTCGAATGTCTCGACGGAAAACTGCCTTCGTTAACATCGGAGGGCGGATTTCGGGCATCGGGGGACGAGTCACCCAAAAAACCCGCCAATCCGCCGACAAACACGCCAAAGCGTCGTCATGACGCGCAGGGTTCGCCACCCGAGAAAGGACGGTGATGTCAATTGCTTGGCATCTGAGTCAAGAAAAGGAGTCAAACATGTTGAAAATTTTGTTGTCTACCTTGGTGTCCCTCTGGAACACCCTCCTCTTCAAAAGAGATTCCAAGATTAAGATGGCGGGACAAACCGCGAGAGCGCCCTGCCCGAACTACCCGAAGAACGGGGAAATCGCGGAAACCTTGATCCGCCTCGGTTTCGACCTAGTCAAGGACGTATCATTCAGTAAAATGTGCCTGCCCGGGAACGAGTATGGGATCGTCATGCCGCCGGGCTACAACAATAATGTCCTTACCAGGTTCCTGAAAGCCGTGAGTGATTTGGGCGCCAAAAATTTTTTTCTCATCAGCGTCGACAAAATTTTGGCGTATTTGATCGAGAACGTAAAGATAAACGACATGTCCGTCAGCGATTTTGTCACAAAAATTTTTAAAGATGCGGACTCCCTTGACAAAGCGGAGTCACTGCTTTATGGGATTTCACCGAGCGACACCCGGAAGGCCCTGCGCGACGAAATCACCGGTAACCTCAGTAATTATTCGAATGACGTCATCGTGGGAGATTCAGACTCTAAGCTGTACGGGTTCGTAAAAAATTATCGCGGAGGGTGGGTCTGCCTTCTCGATGGTCACGAGGACCCGCTTTTATTCACACTCAAGGCGACCCAATTTGTCCCTTGGTTAACGCCGAGAAATCCGAACATCCCTTACCTCTATTATGAGTATCCTTTTTCTATGGGGGACATGAGAATAGTTATTCTAGAGAGGAGGGTGACGGGGACAAAAACATTCACCACCAGACGCAGCGTCCCGGATGAATATTACGAGACCGCCGACCTCGAATTAAAGAGGATTAAGCAAAGAGTTTTTCCGGACAAGCTTGCAATTCGATCAGCTCTGAGCGATCTGCAGCAAAGGTTTCCACTGAATGCGGTCACCAACGTGTCATTCTCCGAGAAACGCACCAAACCGGTGCCTATGGTTTATCCTCTCGCCGCTAACAACGATTCGGGGGACGTCATCGCCGTTTCGCCGCAAAAACAACAAAGACGGGGAAGTCCCAAAAAGGGTATGGCGATGAACGTCACATACCGCGTGAAATTCGATTTCGGCCTCAATGGCAAAACGCTGAGAATGGCCAATGCGAGAAAAGTTTTGGTGAGCAACATCGATGACATCAGCCAGGATAAAATGATGGAAATTTTCGAGACGTGGACCTCAGCCCAAAAAAATTCGCGTGAAATGGGATGCAGGCAATTTTTTTTGGAACGGCCTCCGGAGTCAGCACCACCGTTGGAATTGTTCCCCAAGACCGTGGGTTCCCACCAAGGTCTGCAGGCATTGCTCGGCGTCATGTTATTCCTGGAAGACCTGGAGAGACAGGGTTATCTGCAGTGATCTGACGGGTAAATAATTTCGGACCCGTCGCCAACCCAAAAACCCGCGGAATCTTTTTTGAGGTTCCGCGGGTTTTTTGGGGGGGTGGTGTTTTGAGTTAAAAAAAATACAAGGCGAGAATTAACCTC
>JAITKT010000493.1 GCA_031278225.1 Deltaproteobacteria bacterium | reverse complement strand
CATTGTCGGGAAAGCGCGTCCCGGGGCGCCGGTTCCCCGCGGGTCGGGGAAATGGAATTCGGGTAACGGCGCGACCGGGGGATTATCCCCGATCGCGGGAAAAGAGGGGTTTTTGCCTTGGACAAAAAGATTTTTATTATATATATTGTGTTTCAATCTCAATAAGACTACAATATGAAGTGGGCGCGACCCCCATTTTCCGAAGCCGGGGAGGGAAAAAGGCGAAACCCGTCGAGAAAAAAGGGATTTCCCTTGACGGAGAGAATCGGATCCCTTATATTGCTAATGAGAATCCTTCGCAATTTAACGGATTGTCACTTTTTGGGAAATCCTTCCAAAAAACGCCCGGGTTTTTTCGATTGTCGCGACGGACGCGCGGTCCCGCGCGTCGAAGGTCTCTTCCGGGTTTCCGGGGGGGACCGGGGTTCAAAGGTGAGGACATGACGGAAAAGATAATAATCGGAATCATCGTTTTGGCGGCGCTGGCACTCACCGTTTATAAGGTGTTCATGCGCCCGACCTGCAACTGCGGTTGCGGGGGCAAGAAGGGCAAGGAAAAACCTTGCGAGTACTACGGGATGGAAGACGAGTGAGGTTTTTCCGACCGGGAAGATCGACCCGGAAGATCGAATCGGAAAACGAAGTTTTTATTTTTCGCGATTTTCGCGGAAACGCGATTTTCCGGCCGCTTTCGGGTCATCCCGTCGCGTCGCGCGCTCCCGGAAGCCGCGGATTTGAATTTTGATTTTTTCGAATCCCCGCGTTTTCACGCGCGCGGGCGTTCCGGAAATCGGTTCCGGGGATTGTTCGGGCGTTTCGGGAGCGGGGTTTTCCGACTTTGATTTTTTCGGGTTTGTTTTTTTTCGGGTATTTTCGTTTCACGCCGAATCGGGTAAGTTTCGGGAAAGGTTTTCATCATGACTGAACACAACGGCGAGATATCCCTCCGCGCCTTGAGGAAGGGGCAGAGCGCCACGATTGCCAAAATCACGGCCGACGGGGAGATGGGAAGACGCATAAGGGACATGGGCCTCATACCCGGCGTTCACGTGAAATGCATGGGGCACGCTCCCTTGAACGACCCGATGGCCATGCGGCTCATGGGTTTCACCCTGACGCTGAGAAACAACGAGGCGGATTACATCACGGTCACGACCTGATCGGGCGAGGGGCCGCGAGGCCGGACGGAGGGACGCGGGCGTTTTTTTCAAGACGCCCGCCGCCCCGAACCGCCGCCGCTTTTCAATCGGAAACGAGTTTTTCCAAAACCGCGAACCCCCTTTTTGGTTTTTCAACCGGAAGGGCGGTCGACTGAGGCTTAAGCTTACGATTATAAGCTTACGAGGGGACAACTTTGACTTCGCAAACCAACAAAATCGCCATCGCGGGCAACCCGAACTCCGGGAAAACCACCGCTTTCAACCGTTACACGGGAGCGAGACAGCACGTGGGAAATTACCCCGGCATAACGGTGGAGAAGAAAGACGGAGTCGCCCGCGTCGACGGCAAAGACGTAGTTTTGGTGGACCTTCCGGGAACCTATTCCCTCACGGCCTATTCCATGGAGGAAGTGGTCGCGAGAAGGGTTCTCGCGGAGGAAAGACCCGGCGCGGTCATAGACGTGATAAACGCCGGAGTCTTGGATCGCAACCTCTATCTGTCCGTCCAGATGATGGAGATGGGCATTCCCCTGGTTCTCACTTTGAACATGATGGACGAAGCGAGGGCCATGGGACTCGACATCAATCTGGAGAGACTTTCCGAACTCACGGGACTCCAATGCTTTCCGGCCGTGGCCAGAAAAGGGGAAGGCCTGGACGATTCCCTGAGGGCGGCCCTGAAACTCTCCGAGGAGACCAACGGGCGGGTGAAACCCCTGGAGATCTCCTACGGAAGCGATTTGGACGTGGCCCTTTTGAAGATGACCCCCGTCGTCGAGGAGGCCGGGCTCCTGACCGACCACTACCCCGCGAGATGGACCGCCCTGAAATACCTGGAGGGGGACAAGGACATCATCGAAAGGGGGAAGAGGGCGAACCCGGACGTCCACGGGAAGCTCGTCGCCATGGCGGCCGGGGTCGCGAAACACATGAAGGAGACCCTCAACACCCACCCGGAGGCCATGATAGCCGACTACAGGTACGGGTGGATAAGCTCGGTCCTCAAAAACGGGGTGCTCGAGCAGCGGGACGACGTCCTCGAAAGGGCCGCCAAGTCCGACAAGGTCGACGAGATACTGACCCACAGGTTCCTGGGGCCGATAATCTTAATCGCGGTCCTGTATCTCATGTACGTCATCACCATCGAAGTGGGGAACATCCCCCTCGGGTGGACCGAGACCTTCTTCGAATGGCTCGAGGAGTCGATCGGGGGTCTCATAACCTCGGAGGGTCTTAACTCCCTCGTCACGAAAGGAATCATAGCCGGCGTCGGGGGGGTCCTGGGCTTCGTGCCGCTCATCGTCATCATGTTTTTCCTCATAGCCCTTCTGGAGGACTCCGGTTACATGGCGAGGGTCGCTTACATGATGGACAGGATCTTCAGGATCTTCGGTCTTCACGGCGCGTCCATAATGCCCTTCATCATCAGCGGGGGCATAGCGGGGGGGTGCGCGGTTCCCGGGGTCATGGCCACGAGAACCCTGAGGTCACCGAGGGAGCGCCTGGCCACGATTTTAACCGCGCCTTTCATGGTGTGCGGGGCCAAGATTCCGGTCTTTCTCCTGTTCACCGCGGTTTTCTTCCCGGAGAATCAGGCCCTGTACATGTTTTCCTTCACCCTCCTCGGATGGTTTTTCGCTTTGATCGTCGCGAGGATCCTCCGGTCCACCCTAATCAGGGGCAAGGCCACGCCCTTCGTCATGGAACTCCCGCCCTACCGGTGGCCGGTCATGACGGGCGTTCTCCTCCACACCTGGGAGAGGACCTGGCAATACATAAAGAAAGCGGGAACCGTGATCCTGGGCATTTCCATTCTCCTCTGGGCCCTCATGGCCTATCCGGGACTTCCGGAGGAACGTCACGAGAACATGGACGCCCAAATGGCCCTTCTCGGGGAGAACCGGGCCGGGCTCTCGGAAGAAACCTCCGAACTCGTGAATTCCGTTCTCGCCAACGAACAATCCGCGGAGGCCTTGCGTCATTCCTACGCCGGCCGTCTGGGGACGATGATAGAGCCCGTCACGGGACCCGCCGGATTCAACTGGCAGACCACCATCGCCCTCATCGGCGGCATCGCGGCCAAGGAGGTCGTCATCTCCACCCTGAGCACGGCCTACGCCCTGGGCGAAGAGGACACCGACGACCCCAAGAGTCTCAGGGAAAGGATAAGGAGCGACCCGAGCTGGACCTCGGCCAACAGCTTGTCGCTTCTCGTGTTCACCCTTCTTTATTCCCCGTGTTTCGTCACCCTGGTGATAATAAAGAGGGAGAGCGGCAAATGGAGGTGGCTCTTCTTCAGCCTCTTCTTCAACCTGGCCCTCGCCTTGGCGTTGGCCGTTCTCACCTACCAGTTGCTGGCTCCGGGCTTTCCCGCGCCGCCCCTTTCCGCGGCGGAGACCTGATCCGGTCCTTCCGAACCGGTCGCGCCGGGGGCCGCGGGGGCTTCCCCGGGGGGTTTTTCGGGACCTTTCGAAAGACCCCCCATGGAACCCCGGGCTGTCCCCGTCGCCGCGAAAAAGAAAAAAAGAGCCTCCCCGGCCGACCGTCGGGGGGGCTCTTTCCGTTTTACTTCCCTCCCGACCGGGGGCGCGGGGGCGGAACGGACGAAT
>JAITKT010000491.1 GCA_031278225.1 Deltaproteobacteria bacterium | reverse complement strand
CCCGAAGGCACCGCCTTCGGGGTTTTTTGTCGCGGGTGGCGCGTCTTCGCCCGGTACCGTCCCCGTTTGATTGTCCGGGCTTTCAAGCGCCCGGGACCGCGACGAAAATGTCCGAAAGGGCGGATCCGCTCGTTTTGGGAAAAAGACTCCCCCTCGGGCGCGACTTCGTTTTCCGGGCGCCCGGATACGTCCCTCCGCCCGGAAATCTTCACGGTCGCGACCCGGGGAGTCGCTCGATGACCCCCGAAAAGCTCCCGGGTTTCCCTTCATGAGTTCCCCCGAAGGGTCCGTTCCGTCCATTCCCGCGCGAAGGCCGGGATGTTTTTCGGCCGACGCGGAATCGGTCTTCGGTCGAATCCGGAAGAGGTCGCGAAAAAGCCCCGGGGGCAATGCCCTCGGGGCTTTTTCGTTTGTCGGGGTTTGGCGGGCCTTCGCGGGCCCGGTCGTCATGGGATGTTTAAAATCATGGCCTCCGGGGAGAGCTCGAATCCCGTGTTCATGACCTCTCTCCAGGAAATGGCCGCGGGTCCCGGGGGAATGGGAGTTTTCACCTCGATGCTCCAGAGGCTGTCGTCGCTGGAAGCGGTCTGGATCAGGATCTTCCCCTCGGCCTGCAGGAAGACGGCCTCGGTGTCCCTCTCGGTTCCGGTGCTGATGCCGCCGGTTATCAGACGGTTCCCGTTTTCCGAGATCTTGGGCTCGGCCGGGGTGGCGAAGGCCTCGTACATGGCCTTGGAACCCTGGGGCAGGCCCGTGAAGGTGTCGAGGAGGTACAGGAAGCTCCTTCCGAGGCTTCCGCAGTAACTCTCCACCGCGTTGGGCTCGAAGGCCGTGAGTCCCATGAGGGAGTCGCCCGAGTTGGTGCCGGTTATGGCCGGCTGCGTGAAGGCGGTCTCGAAGGTGTGGGAGTCGTTGGGGAAGAGCGTGAGGCTGATGTTCAACGCGCGTTTGTAACCGAGGTGGGTCGGGTCGTTCTGGACCTGCCTCGCGTAGGTTTCGTATTTGATCGAAGAGGTGTGGTCCCCGTCGTAGAGCCCGGAAACGTAAGGCTCGTCCATGCCGTTCAGCCAGACCTGGGCCTGGGAGACGTCCTTCAACTCCCCGACGCGCGGGGTGAGGTCCTCGAAGGTCATGAAACCGTTGGAGTTGAAGGGCTCCTTCACCCCGTAGACGTACTGCTGATGGTTTTCGGCGCAGACGGCCGGGGCCGAGGAGTTCTTGCAGGGGCTCAAATCCGGGATGCCCCAGAGCCTCCCCGTCGCGAACACCACCCAAACGTTTCCGGCTTTGTCCATGGCCGAGTTGACGGCCCCGGTCACGGGCCTGTCGGTCGTGACGAGCCTTTTCAACTTCCATTCGTTGGGAAACAGGGCCGCGCCGGTCGCGGGATCCTGGGTTTGGAGCCTGTAGACGCCTCCCGAATCCACGCAGGTCCCGGGGGCCCTGCTGACCGTGAGCCCGAAGTACAGGACGTGGTTGCTCCAGTCCCCGGCGACCGGGCCTTTGGCCGCGATGGGCACGAAGGCCCCGGAGAAGAAGCTGTCTTCCTCTTTGACGGTGAGGTTTTCGCCGCCTTCGACCACGACGGCGCCGTCGTAGGCGCTCAAGACCACGAGACGCGCCCTCTGATTGGAATAACCGTCGAAGGGAACGTTCCCGCCGTTTTCCTCCGAGTAGACGAGCCGCCCGGAAGCGTCAATCGAGTCCGTCTTGGGGCCGCTCGCGAAGACGACGTACCATTTGCCCCCGACCTGCACCACCGAGGGGGTGGTGACGGAAAGTCCCAGTTCCTCCGAAGAGTATCTCCACAGGAACTTCGGCTCGGATTCGGGGTCCGTGATGTCCAGGGCGAAGAACTCGGAGTGAAAATAGGGCTCCTCGCCCGGTTCCCCGGCGGAGGGATTTTTGATCGGGCGCCCTCCCAGACGCAGCCCGGCTATCAGAATCGTTCTCCACTCCGAGAGGGACACCCTCACGTCGTACACCCCGGGGACGAGGTCCACGTAATAGCCGTGGACGTATTCCGGGGAAGCCAGCCACTGCAGATGGGGAAGAACCGTCTTGGGGACGTAGGCCCAGAGCTCGGAGCCGAGCTCGTGGGCGATCCCGCCCGCGGTGGAGTCATAGCCCACCGCCCCGTCGACGAGGGAGCCGTAGTAGCCGAGATTGACGGCGTGGAGCATCCCGTCGTTGGAACCGAAGTAAGCCACCTGTCTCCTCACGCCCCTCACCGTCTTGTAGAAGGCGTAGGAGGCGTCCTTGTAGAGAAAATCGTAACTGAAGGACGGGGACCCCACTATCACGGGCCTGGAATTCAGGACGTCCCCGAGACGCCAGGTCACCCGGGCCGGGGAAGAGCCCCAGGGGTTCGCGATGGTTCTGTTTCTCCAACCGGCGATGTCGACCCCGGAGGCGTACTCCACGAGTCTTTCGGAGAGCCCTTCCCTCGTGAAGGCCGTGGCCGGAGTGGTCACGGGGGGCAGATAGTCGGCGAAATTTTCGTTCACGAGGTATTTCTTGAGGATCGCGAGATTCGCCGGTTCTTTGTTGAAAAGCGGGGGCGGGTTTCCCGGGGTCGGGGGCTCCCCGAAATAGATCCTTCTCCTCCCGTCGCTCTTGCGGGCGGGTTGGGCATGGGGCCTCGAGCCCGAAAGGAGCTTCGTCCCGTCCAGCTCGGAGAGCCAGCGCCCGAAATCCCAGACGTTTTTCACCTTGTGGATGTTTGCGGGGGTTCCGGCGGAGCCGGTAAGTTTCTCCACTTCGTTGTTGCCCTTGGGGTCGGCGCACACGGTTATCGGGGTCCCGGAGACGTAGCAGGCCGGGGGCGACTGGGGGGGATTGAGGACGCTGTTGAAGGTCACCACGTAGTCGCCCTTGGAGGGGTCGTCCTTGTCGGAGGCGAGCTGGAGTTTCGCGTCGCCGTTGGTGTCTTCCCGGAGATTCCCCCACTTGTCCACGAAAAGACCGTAGACCGTCCCCACCCAGCGGAGCTTTTCCGCCTCGTTCGCGGGGTTCACGTACTCGGGATAGTAGGCGGTGTGAATGGAAATGCCGCCGCCCAGGATCGAATTCACGGAGGCCGAGGTCGCGGTCCCGGTGCTGATGGACTTGGCTATGGACTTGAAGGCCGAGGAGAGCATCGCCGGGAGCTCGGCTATGTTCTGAGCCTGGAAGTAGGTCTTGGGATTGCCGTTCTCGTCCTCCCACTCCCCGGCGTCGGGAAGGCCGTTTCCGTTGGAGTCGGTGAAGGAGCCGTATTTGGCCGCGTACCACAGGGGATTCTGAAGAACGACGTTGCTTCCGCCCGCCGAACCGAATCTGAAGGTCCGGAGCTGGGCGGAGGTGTTGGGATTGGTCCTGCAGGGCGAGGTCGACGAGCCGGTCACGGCGCAACCCGGGGGGGTCAGGAAATTGGACGAGGGGGGCGTCCCGTAACTCAGATCCAGGTAGGTCCCGTCCGCCCCGTCGGTTCCGCTGATGGTGTAGCCGATGCCGTGGTACCCTCCGGAAGCGGTCCTGTGGAGCCTGGAATAGACCCCCACCCCGACGACGTTTATGTGATTCAGGTTCACGAGATTCCCGAGGCTCATCGCGTTGGCGGGGTTAATCACGAAATAATAATTTCCGGGCGTCGACCTGAAGACCCCGGAAACGTAGGAGTTGCTTCCGGCGACGGACCCCAGGGCCGCGCTTCTGTATTCCGCGGGCGTCGAGGAATCGGTCAGGAGTCCCACCCTGTATTCCACGACCATGTCCATCTCCCAGTCGTCGGCCATGCCGAAGTCCGAGAAATTGACCTGGATGGTGTAGCTCACGGGAACGCCTTCCTCGTCGGTCACCATGTCGGTCAGAAAATAGTTCAGGTAAGAAAGAACCTTGTTGCAGGCCTGATATCCCGAGGGGTTGAAGGGAACCGAGTAGGAGCAGCGGTTGGTGGTGTTGACCGGAAGCACCGAGACGCTCCTCCCGGACCCGAAGGAAAGGGTGAGGGAGGGGAAGGCGGCGCTCATGGTGACGGAGTAAATGTCCACCGCCATCTTGCTTTGGGATCTCGAAAGATTGTGGGTGTGGGCGTAGAAGGCCACGGCCGCCAAGGCGTAGCTCCCCTCGTAGGAGGGACCGGAGGGGCAGAGGCCCTTCACGCTTTTGAGCGAGGTTATGGCCTTGGGAGAACAGTCGTCGGTGCTGCTCAGGGACGCGAAATATTTTTTGGAGGAGCTCATGCCCTCGTGTTGACTTATGATGTCCAGATACGAGGCGACGTTCAGGGCCTTGGGGATGGTGAGCGGCACCCCGGGCATCAGGTCCGCGACGTTTAAGTCGTTGGAGGTCGGGATGTCGTTTCCGTCGAAGGAGGCGTCGATGTCCGAGATGAGCATGATGACCGGTTTCGAGCATTCGTTGGCGGAGGGTCTCCCGCTCCAGGTCCGGAGGGAATTGGCGGTCAACAATTTGTTTATGGGGCTTTGGCCCCGCGTGCTGACCAGGGTCATGTTCTTGCCGGACAGGTCCCCGGTCTCGTTTTGGGAGAACAAAGTCGTGGGGGAGGTTTTCCCGCTTATGTAGCGCACGGCCTCGTAGAGCATCTCGCCCATGGGGTTTCCCCAGGAATTGAAGTCGCTGTACAGCATGCACGAATAGCATAAGGAGCTCCCGCGATATTCCTCGTACCAATACGCCCAGCGCCCGCTTATCTGCAGTTTGTCGAAGGCCCACATGAGGGAATATTGGTTGTATTGCCCGGTCTCGGGGTTTATCTGGGAGCCTATGTCCCCGATGTTGTTGCGCATGATCCCGCCCGCGGTCCTCATGGCTTCCGAGAAGCCCCCGGTCATGAGCCCGAATTTCATCTTCCCGGATTCGCCGTACTCGTGGAGGAGGCCCGTGGGTTTCCAGACCTCTCTTCCGTCCGCCCCGACGTAGGCCCGGCACTGCTCCCCGGGCGCCACGATCCCGTCGGAGGAACCGGAGGGGTCGCACACCTTGACGGAGACCCTCCAAGCCTTGACGCCGCCATCGTCCAAACAGCCGGCGGAGGCGTTGGGAACGGGCCTGGACTGCATGATCCAATCCCAATAGTGCCCGGCCAGCCCGCCGGAGCAGGTCGGGGAGTTTTTGGCGTTGGGGTAGTATTGCATGACCGGGAAGATGTCGCCGTCGCCGGCCGAGAAGGAGGCGGAGGACGTGGGGTCCCAGGGGCCGGGGCTGCCGTCGTTCAACCTGTCCCGGACCCTCGCGAAGTAATGGGCCGTGTTGCTGTTCGGTTTCGGGAGAGGCGTGAACTTGGTTATGTCGTAATAGGAATTGAAGGGCGTTCTGTTCCAGGCGTTGTCCGCCATGACCTCGGTTCCCCAGACGCTGGCGTCGTGGGGCACGAAAGAGGGCTCGATGACGGTGTAGGTCGCGGCGTCGACGGTTCTCGCTCCCCCGTAGAGGATCTTCCGGACCGCGTCCATGCGGCTGGACACGAAGAAGTTCAACCAGTTCCCGCTCCAGGTCTTCTTGCCCCCCTTGGTGACGCCCCTGCAGATCCCGTGTTTGGAACGGTAGCTGGGGATGTATTCCTTGAGGGTCGAGGGCCTTTGGCTCAGAACGGTCGTCTCCGAATCGTCGGGAACGGTCGGGCCCGCCCTTTGAAAGTATCCTCTTTTGTTGGTGGACCTGTGGCTGTCGCCCCCCTCGGTCGCGGAGTGGACGTAGCAGGAATCGGAATCGAAATAGCCGACGTAAGTGGCGTTGGGATTGAAACCCGTGTCCAGCCTCCCGTCGCCGTCGATGTCCACGATGAGCCCCGCGTACGCCTGGTAGAACATCTTCAATTCCTTGGAGACGACCAAAAGGACTTCGGGGACGGTCGTTCCCGTGGAAGTGACGGGCTCGTACATGTATCTGTCCATGATGGGATTGGTCCACTGGGCGTCGAGCGTTCCCGGGGACGAAAAACACGCGGCGAACAGAACGAGAACGGGTAAAAAATGTTTGCGCATAAACGGCCTCTCAATCCGCTTCCGCCGCGACCGCGTTCGAAAAACGCCAAAATGAAAACCGGGCGCTCGCGCGCGCCCGACGGGTCCCTCAACGGGGGAACCGGGGAGATCGCGGGAATCATGACGAAATACCGCGCCGGGCCGAGGACGAAAGAACGATGGCCCGACCGGGAAAAAACGTTTGGGGACGATTGCGGGAAATAAACACCGCCGGAGTCAAAAAAAACTTCGTCTTTCGGGCCGCCGCGGCGCCGGGGGACGCCAAAGGACGTTCGCGAACGTTCGCGAGACGCCGGGATTTCGAAAACGGCCGGAAAAAAGCCAACCCTTCGAAAAAATCCGCGCGGTCACGGGACCCCGGACCCGGCGCGCGGAAAAAGAGCGCCCGCGAACCGGCCCGGAAAATCGAAAAATTCAGGAGGCGCCGTCCAGATAATCCCTGAACATGGTGGTAATGATGGACCGGGGCACTATGGCGTCCGCGGTCGAGATCTCGTTCATGGGCTCGCCCCTGACCGTCGCGACCAGGGTGACCTTCACGGCTCCGCCCTGTTCCAGGCTCATGCCGGCGGCCACGGGTTCCTCGCTCTCGAGGGAGATGACCGCCGTGGCCACCACCCTGCCGTCTATGCTGAAGATCACGTGCGGGTCCAGGGCGCCGGGGTCGGTCTCCAGGGTTTGGACGTAGCGGTGGGTGTAGTTGGTGTCGGAGTCGATCTCGTCGGCCTCCAGGGCCAGGAGGTTCAGACGGCCGTCATCGTCATCATCCACTTGTATCGTCATGGGAAACTCGGGGCCGGGTTTCGGTCTCAAGATGTCGGAGGGCTTCATTCCGAAAACCGGATGAAGCACTATCCTCCCCATCAAAATGGAGACCATGGCCGCCGTTTCCGCCACGTTGAAGGCCTCGCGGTTGACGCGGTTGGTTCCGGACACCGAAAGCTCCGTCCTGGTGTTGGAAAGGATGACTATTCCCATGAGACTCATGAGAACCAAAACCGACAGGGTGAAGGCCAGAACCATGCCTTTCTTTTGACCGGCTTTCACCCCGGGGAAGCGTTCCGTCGTTGGGGGCATGTGAATATCCTCAGAAATTGTAAGTTGTCAGGGCGCAGGAATAAAAGACCTCCCGCGGCCGTCCCCGATCGTTCCACTCGACCTTGACTTCGATTTGATGGCTGAAGGAGGTCGGGGTCTCGGTGAAAAATTTGACGGTCCTCTTGAAGGGATGAGTGGTTCGGTCGCAGCCGTGACAGCTCTGACCCAGGCGGTTGAGATTCTCCGTCACCACCTCCGTCGAGGCGTCAATCTCTTTTTCGAGGTCTTCCCAGCTCAAACCCTTGAGACGCTCCAGTTCGGTTTCCGCGATGTACACGGCCGCGGTCTGATAGTCGGAAAAGGTGGTGCCCCGCAAGGCCCAGGACTGCATCTGGATGACGGCGAGACAGCCGAAGGCCAGAACGCAGATGGTCAAAAGGACCTCCACCAGGGTGAAACCGGGAGGGGCGTTCTTTTTCGATTTTTCGAATTCGCGAATCTCGCGATTCTCGCGTTTTTCGCGCGGTTCGCGATTCGCGGGGATTTTGGGAATCATGGGGAAAGCCTCGAAAAACGGCACCGGGGCGGCGGGTCCCCGGAAACTAGTTCCTGAGCGAGACGAGTTGGAGGAAAGAGGAGCGCCGTCTGTTGTCCGCGACGGTTCCCCCCGAACGGTTGAAAAGGGCGGGACGGTAATTCGTCTTGGGACCCGTTCCGTGACCGGCCCTGGAGGTGATCCCGATGGCTATGGCGTTCACCGTCTTTTCCCTGAACTCCTCGAAACCTATGTCGGGAGGCCCGGAGACGAGGGAGAGGTCCAGTTCGTCGTCGCCGAAATAATAGTAGAACTGCAGGTCCTCGATGTTTTGGGCCACGGTGACGGACGCGGCCGTCGGGTCGTCGTAATCCGTGAACTTCTGGTCGTGGTGGGCGGCCATGAGCCTGTTCTCGGCCTCGTCAACGTAGTAGGTCACGAAGGCCACGTCCCTGACGTTGTAGAGCTTGCTTCCCACGATCGTGGTGACGGAATTCAGGTGATAATCGGAGTCGTACGTGGTGTCGACGAAACGGCCGGGTCTTTTGAAAGCCACCTCGATGGTGACTATGGGGGAACCCAGGGGCACCCCGGTGTTGGATTCCACGAGCACCGCGCCCTCGGATCCGACGATCATGAGAATGTCCCCCTTGTCCACGGTGCCGGGCTTTATCGTTTTGTCCAACAAGAGCCTCGGGCTTCCGCCGCCGGTGTCGTATCCGACGATCTGACCCAAGGAGGTGGGGTATTCTATTTCGCTCTTGAAGATGGTCAGGGAATCGGAATGATTCGCCCCGCCGTCGTTTCCGAAGATGGGCATGACCCCGTAGAAGCTCTTTCCCGGGGAGGCGACCCCGGGATGGTGGAAGAGCCCGCCCGAGGTGTCGAAAGTCGTCTGTCCCGTTCCGAGGAGGACCGGCTTCGAGGGGGTGATGGCCTGGATCAGCGCGGTCCCGGACCCCACCACGTCTATGCCGTTCCCGGAGGCCCTGATGTCCCTCGACAAAATAAAGGTCGCGGCCCTCAGATTCTGCTGCTGAAGAATGTAGGCCTCCTCGCGGTAGTAGTGCGAGGAGGTGGACCGGTACAGGGAAAAGGCCACCCCGGTCACTATGGCCGTCACGAGTATCGCCACGAGCAATTCCACGAGGGAGAAACCGGATCCGCCCGCCCCGAGGGGATCGCCCGGGGAAAATTCGCGCGTCTTACGAAACATGTGTCCACCCCGCTCCTTAGAACCTTGCCGACCGATGCCCGCCAACCCCCGAAATCCGCTCCCCTTTGGGAAAACCGGGGGAAACGGCGGCCGCGGAAATTTGACGCGGGGACAACGGCGGGCGAAAACCGTGTTTTACTCCGATTTAACGAAGCAAAAATCATGCCCGGTCCCGGGATTCGAAACCCGGAAACCCGCTCGAAAGAAAAACCCGTCCGGATCATGATGTTATTTTTATCCGCCAACTCGCGGAACCCGTCGTCCCGAATCGACGCGACGGGTGAAATCTTATGATGACAAATCGCATTATATCCAATCCGGGGCCGCTTTTGAAGACGGGCGGAGAAACCTGGGGGCCCGCGGTTTTCGTTTTCGTCAAAACCCGACGCGGGTTTTCGGCGCCCGGGTCTTCCGGTCAAAGCGAGGGGAAAACTCCTTCGCTTTGAATCATTCCTTGATTTTTCAGCTTTTTTTCCCGTTATCCCCCTAAAATCGCGGGGGCGCTTCCCAACCGATCCTCCGCCTCGAGGCCGTTATTTCGGGGGCAAGAGGAAAATCCCCCGAACGGCGTCTTTCGCGGTCATCCTCTGAAACTTCGGCCGAATCGGGCTTCCCGGGCCCCCGGCTCCGAAATTCCGGCCCGATGGTCCCCCGGCGTTTCGCGCCCGTTAAACCAATCCCCTCCCGGGATTGATTTTTCGTAAAAAAACCCGCGCGGGATAAAATTAATGAGCACGTTAATTTTATAGCGCGTTTTTCGGCGCGGTTCGCGGGAACCCCGAAAGGGAACAATCCCCAAGGCGGTTCGACGCGGCGCGCGCCGGGCCGAAACCCGCGCCCGGAGGCTCTTTTCGAAACGACGGACGGACGGGTTTTTTCGGATTTCCGGGACAACGACGGCCGCCGGGGCGGCGACGGGCTTTGGGCGCGCCTCGCGGCGCGGGGGCGCTGAACCGTCGAATGTGATTTTCGACTCGAACCCTTGGGAGGGGAGCGCTCCGCGCGTCGGTCGGAAACCCGCGCCCGGAGGCTATTTTCGTTCCGGTGGCGGGAAAGGGTTTGCGTGATCGGTGGAGCTACTTGTTGGGCAGGGGGGGCGG
>JAITKT010000475.1 GCA_031278225.1 Deltaproteobacteria bacterium | reverse complement strand
GAAACGGAACCGCGGCCCGATCCCGGGACTCTTTTTCCCCCTTGGTTTCCTTCGGGACCCGGACTCGAATCAAGGCGCCGCGCGGCCGTTCGCGAGACATTTCGAAAAGGCCCCCCCGGGGACCCGGGACCTTTGACCCGCGGGTCCCGGACGGGCGCGGCTCCCGCTTCGGACCCCCGCCGCCGCGCCGAAACGTTTCGAAACGTCACCGAACCCGACCCGACCGTCCCGACCCTTTCCTTCCCCGAAACCACCGTCAAACACCCTGACTTCCGGAGAATCCATGAAAGCCAAACAAGAATTCAAAGTCGTACCGAGATTTCCGGAGCGGTTGCTGCCGCTCAAACGCATGGCCTTCAACGTCATGTTCAGCTGGAACAGCGACATGAGGGACATCTTCCAGCGCATAGACCCCAAGCTCTGGTCCGAGTCCAACCACAACCCGGTGAGACTCATAGGCAGGGTGAGCCAAAAGCGTCTGGACGAGCTGTCCGGCGACATGGGATTCGTTTCGGAGCTCGAGGAGGTGGTGCACAATTTCGACCTTTACATGAACGCGCCCCCCCTCGCCGACGAGAACGCGAAGATCGCCTATTTCTCCGCCGAGTTCGGGCTCACCACCTGCCTTCCCATCTACTCCGGGGGCCTGGGGATCCTCGCGGGCGACCACCTCAAGTCCGCCTCCGACTTGAACATCCCCCTCGTGGCCGTGGGGCTTCTGTACCAGACGGGCTACTTCCAGCAGTATCTCAACAACGACGGCTGGCAGATGGAAAACTACGTGCCCAACGAGTACGACAACATGCCCGTGACGAGGGTCATGGACGCGAACGGGCAACAGGTCAAGGTTTACGTGAAATTCAAGGACCGCCGCTGCGCCATAGCCGTCTGGCTCATCCGGGTGGGGAGGATCCCCCTCTACGTCCTCGACACGGACCTCGACGAAAACCCCCCGGACATCAGGTCCACCACGGCCGCCCTCTACGGCGGGGACAAGGAAAACCGCATCCGCCAGGAGATAGTCCTGGGGGTGGGGGGGTTCAGGGCCCTGAAGGCCATGGGCATAAACCCCACCGTGATTCACATGAACGAGGGACACAGCGCCTTTTCCGCCCTGGAGCGCATAAACGTGCTCCGGAAAGACCACAACCTCTCCTTCGACGCGGCCAAGGAGCTGGTCCAGGCCTCCACGGTCTTCACCACCCACACCCCGGTCCCCGCGGGCAACGACACCTTCGCCCCGGACCTCGCGAGGGCCTATTTCGAGGAGTACGCCAAGGAACTGGGGATCTCCTGGCCGGTCCTTCTGGGTTACGGCCGCGTGAATCCCAGGGACGACGGGGAGCCCTTCGGGGTCACGCCCCTTTCCCTCCGTCTCTCCGCCCACGCGAACGGGGTCTCCAAGCTCCACGGTCTCGTGAGCAGACACATGTGGCAGGACATCTGGCCCAAGACCCCCACCGAGGACACCCCCATCGACTACGTCACCAACGGGATCCACGTCTCCACCTGGGCCTCGAGGGAGATCTCGCGCCTCTACTCCAGATACATGGGTCAGGACTGGAAGGAGGACCCGGACCCCTTCCTCATCTGGAAGTACATAAACCAGATCCCCCTGTCCGAGCTCTGGCGCGCCCACTGTCACTGCAGGGAGCGCCTCATAGCCTTCGCCCGCAGGGCCCTCCTTAAACAACTCAAACGACAGGGGGCTCCTTTGGGCATGCAACAGGCGGCCATGGAGATCTTCTCCCCCGACACGCTCACCATCGGCTTCGCGAGGCGCTTCGCGACCTACAAGAGGGCCACCCTCATCTACTCGGACCCCGAGAGGCTCGCGAGAATCCTGAACAACCCCCAGCGCCCCATCCAGATAATCGTCGCGGGAAAGGCCCATCCCGCCGACAACGAGGGAAAGGCCTTCATAAAGCAGATCATCCACTTCTCGAGGGAGGAGCGCTTCAGAAACAAGATCCTCTTCCTCGAAAATTACAACATCCATCTCGCCTCCCTCCTCTCGGCGGGCTGCGACGTCTGGCTCAACAACCCGAGAAGGCCCCTCGAGGCCTGCGGCACCTCCGGAATGAAGGCCCTCGCGAACGGCGTCCTCAACCTCTCCGTCCTGGACGGCTGGTGGGACGAGGGTTACGGACCCGACTACGGCTGGGCCATAGGAAACGGGGAGGTGGACCCCAACCAGCAGCTCCAGGACGTTACCGAGAGCCAGGCCCTCTACAACCTCCTCGAGCACCAGGTGGCCCCCACCTTCTACTCCCGCACCGCGGACGGGCTCCCCATCAACTGGTGCGAGATGATGAGAAACAGCATAAGGGACCTCATCCCCCGCTTCAGTTCCCACCGCATGGTCAAGGAGTACTACGACCGCTTCTACCTCATAAGCACCAAGCGCTGGAACATCCTCTCCTCCCGGGACTTCCAGGCCGCCACGGTCCAGGCCGAGTGGTGCCACAAGCTCCGCACCTCCTGGAACGACGTCCAGGTGAGGGAACTCTCCGGCGGCGCCCAGAACGAGGAGAAGATAGTGGGTCAGCAGATCCTCATAAGCTCCGTCGTGAAACTCGGGGAACTCACCCCCGAAGACGTGACCGTGGAGGTCTACTACGGCACCATGGACCATCAGGGCGAGTTCGCCGACCGCGAAACCCTCGTCATGTCCCCCGTGAAGCAAACCGAGCCCGGGGTTTACGTCTTCGAGGCCTCCATGAAATGCGAAAAGACCGGCCGCTTCGGCTTCACCGTGAGGGTCATGCCCAGCCGCGAGCGCCTCGGAAACCCCTTCGTCCTCGGACTCGTCACCTGGGCCTGAGACCCGCCCCCAAGGCCTCACCCGCGGATCCATATATAATATAGTGGTGAAAGGGAAGGCCGGGTCCCCCCCAAGGGGGACCCGGCCTTCCCTTTGTCATTCCGGCCCGCGAAGGCGCCGCGCCAAACGTTTTCGGGACCGACGAAAAGAAAATAGGCCGGGTCCCCCCCCGAAGGGAGACGCGGCCTTTGTCATTCGGGCCCGCCAAAACGCGCGAGACGCGCGAGGCGCGGCGGAAAACGGTTTCTAAATGGGACTCCCGGGTGACCCGCGACACGCGCACGATCGCGGACCGCTGCTTCCTTCCGGATCTGACGGGGTTAGCGGATGCCCGTCACACGGGGCCCGGAAGCCCCAGTTAAAAACCGGAAGCCATTATACACGCGCCTTCCGTCCATTGCAAGAAACCCGGGGGCGGGCCGGGGCGGGCGAAATTCGCCTTTGAAATCCCCTCCGGCCGCCGAAAACGGGAGCCGCCGAAATCGGCAAACGTTTCCGGTCGCGAATGACCTTCGTTTTCCCGTCTTCTCTCCCTTCTCCCCCTTCTCTCCCTTCGCTCCCTCTCTTCCCTTTCCCCC
>JAITKT010000474.1 GCA_031278225.1 Deltaproteobacteria bacterium | reverse complement strand
TGTGCCTGGCACCAAAAAATCGAGTGACGCCGGAAACAACAATCATAGTATTCACTCTTTCGAAAATATGTTAAATTTCCGCCGCAATCTGATTTATCGCGGACTTCGCGAAGCGGAAGAGGTCACCGGGACACCCGAAGACACTCCGGAAGGGACTCCCGCGCTTATCCGGAATGACCTCCAAACAAAACGACCCTCAAACGGACCCCGAATGTCCCCGGTTGCCGTTGTCGGGCGTCCGTTGTCCTCATGACTTTCGGGGTTCATCGGCGTCCGTCATCCGACGGTATGGAGCATGAGATGGCTTTAAAACGCTTCGGTCCGGAAGAACCTCTCCCGCGTCTTCTCCCCGCCCTTTTCGCGAATATCCCGGACCCCCGTGAACCTTTCACTCCGCCGAAGGAAGAATCGTTTAAAGACAAAGACGCCGTCAGCCTCCTTCGAAGGGAGCGCGTGACGGCGTCCGTTTGAAAATCGTCGGCCGAAACTCCTCGGCGGACACGGCCAAAACGTCCGCCCAAGAGAATCGTCAGGAGCGTTTGGCTCGTCGGATCACTTGAGTTTCCTCATCTTCTCGAAAGCTATGTGATACTTGTCGGTGTCGAAGGTCACGCCGTCCAGTTCGCCCTTCCTGTGGACCTCGAAAAGGGATATGCCGTTTATGGGAATGAAAACCGCTTCCTCGTGGAGAACCGTCAAAATATCCCTGACGTATCGCGCGATGTCCTCTTCTTTGAACGAGGCGAGCAATTTCCCTATGAGCTCGTTCAATTGTTCTTTCTGGGGAAGACCCTTCAGAGCTTGGCATTCCGTGTTGGTCGGAACTCTCATGGCCGAAAAATTGGCGATGGGTTCCAAGGGGGCGGAATAGGTTTCAACCAAGAGCATGTTGAAGTTTCCTTCCCTGTTGTGCGAGATGTAGATGTCTGACTCTTCCCCCATCGGGATTATGTTGATGCCCGCCTTCAACGCCTGAGCCTGCATGGCCTCCACGACGGCTTTGTGGTTTCCGTCGGTGGCTATGAAACTGAAGGGAATGTCAAGTTTCTTACCGTCCTTTTCTCTCACGGTTCCGCCGGGAGGAAGTTTCCAACCGGCGTCGTCCAGGGTTTTGGAGGCCAAAGCGATGTCAAAGGGATGCGGTTTCAAATCGATGTCGCAATACTTGTAGATCTTGTTGCAGTACAGATATGCCGGTTCTTCGTAGCCGAGGTACAGACCGTTTATTATCTCGTCGCGATTCGTGACGTAATTCAAAGCCAGGCGCACGGCTTTCTCGCTCGTGGGGAAAACGTCCGTGTTCAGGGCGATGACGCTGTTGGCCAGAGGGGGCGAAACGGAGGTCACGAACTTAGGGTCTTTCGACAGTCTGTCAAAGACGTCCAAACCTATCTGCCCGCGTCCGTAGATGAGATCTATTTCACCCGTCTCCAAGGCTATCGCTCTCGTCAGGGGATCGGGTATGACTTTTATGAGCACCTTTTCGATTTGCGGTTTCGGACCCCAGTAGTATTCGTTTCTCGTGAAGAGATCGTGCTCGTTCGGGGAGATTTCCGACAAAACCCAAGGCCCCGTGCCGATCGGGGCTTTGATTCCGTCGGCGGTGGACCCGCTCTCGGGAATGCTGCTCGGCGCGATGAACCTGTAAGGACGAAACGCCGAAAAATCGTTTAAGGTGTTGGCGTACGGGGAATTCAGCGTGATTTTCAAATCATACTCTCCCACCGCTTCCCATTTTTCGATCTTGTTCGTGATTTCCTGCCACGTGTGACGTTTTCTGTTCAACATTATGGTGTCAAAATTCTTCACCGCGGCATCGGCGTTGAAAGGACTTCCGTCGCTGAATTTCACGTCTTTCCTGAGATGAAACGTGTATTCCGTGCCGTCGTCGGAAATGTCCCAACTTTCCGCGAGACAAGGTTCAATCACGCCTCCCTTTCCGAACGAAACTAGTTTATCATATATCATCTGTTGAACAAAATGTTGGTTGGGAAGATAAAGATGGGGATTGGCCGGTCCCCCGTTCACGGGAAAAGAATAAACAATTGTCGTGGTGTCGGCCCAAGCGTTTGTCTTCATGACAAACAACGCGAACGCCAAAGCGAAAACCAATGAGACGCGTTTAATCATTTGATGACCTTTCTTTTGTGGTTTGATTCCTTCGAGGAAAAAAAACGTCAATGCCGCGAAAAATCCTGCTCCCGACAACGGCGCCGGGATGGATGAAACGCGGGCGGGTTTAAAACGCGAAAAAGGCGGCGAATGAATCGAGGGAGAGTTTTGGGGTGAGTGATAAAAAAAGTGAATTCGAAACAAGAAAGCCGGCGTCCGGCGGGACAAAAAATCAAGAAAGGAAGATTAATCGCGAGCTTTGCGAAACCCGGGCCAATAACCGTCGAAACGCGTTTCGGACCGGAAATCAGAATCGGGTTTTCGAAAAAAGATTCCAAAACGGCTTCAAAACCGCCGGGAAACGTGTTTCGAAAATATTTTCCGAAGAATCATCCGGCACCGGGCAAGGCTTCCCGCTCGCGAAGGTATCTTTCCGAAGCGCCGGGTATGGTCCGAAAAAATGGCGTCAAGACGCAACGAGACCTTCTTCCCGACTTCGCGGCGAGGATCCGGCGAATGACGATTTAAAATTTTTCCACAAAACGCGTCGCGCTTTCGCGGAAGACGGCGGAGACGCCCCGGGGAAACGAAACCGGCCAAGGGACGCTCAAAATATCGGAACACGACGTTATGTTAACCCAACGAAGCCCGGGAAAAAAGACAAATGTTTTGTCAAAAGACCATTTTCGTCGAATTCAACCCGCCGGAGGCGTCCGCGACCGTCGATTCGGAATCTTCGCTTCGGTTTGTCGTCGCGGTTCGATCATTTTCCCGGCGTTTCAACGCCAAATCTTGAAGTTAACCGCGAGATGTGGCATGTGACGCGCATGAACATCACTCCGACGCGCCCGGGTATTTTTTTTCGAATGACGGCACCGGGTTTCAAAAAAACGGGTGACGCGGAAAAACCATCGACGGAAATTCATTCATGTCGAAAATATGATTAAACGCTCGGGCTTTCTTGCTTCACGCTCACTTGGCGAAGCGGAAGACATCCCCGGTTCTCCTTAAGCGACTCCGGAAGGGACTCCGGCGCTCGTTCCGGATGACCTCCGACCGCGCGGCGCGAGGCGCGAGACCGGGGAAATCGGTGGGAATGAGAGGAAGAGATTGAACCGGCGCGGGACTTGAGGGAACCGGGACGGGAAGACGTCGAGCGCGTTTTCCCCGGGTGTTTTGACTTTCGCCTGCCCGCGCGAGCGCCCGGCTGTCGAATGTTTCTCGTGTCGCCGAATAACGCGAAAACCTCTTGGTCATCGGTTTTTCGTCTCATGATTCGAAAACGCGACCGGTTTTCACCGACGACCAAGCTCGCTTGATGAAACGCGCCCGTCTGGCTCATGACGGGACAATCATCGATTGTCCGCGCGCGAGCGACGGGAAAAGGACATTGTTTCAATCACCCGGGAAATGGAGGCCCGGACGATGGGCGATTCGCGGGAACGCGCTACCGAACGCGCGTCCCCTCGCGAACCGGATGACGGGGGGGATCGTCGCCGTCGCCGGGTATCGGGGAACACGAAAAAACGACGGTCGGAAGGCGTTTCGGTTGGCCATTTCCCCGGAAGAAAGGCAAATGTTTCGAAAGCGAGGGGGTAATCGCGAAAACGACGACGCTTTACGATCCCGCGGGGAAAAACGGGTTTTGCCGCCGTTGTTTCTGAGACTCCGAAAAGCGCGTCAACGCGTCAACGCGTCAACGGCAAACCGTTTTTCAAGATCCCCCGGAACCGTTCGCGGACATGACAAAGGCCGTCCGCGCGAGAGCGTGTCGCGCGAACGGCCTTTGTTCGTCAAACCCCGGGACGAAACCGGGGAAAAAACGCTCGCCGATCCCCCGGCGTCATCCGGGAGCGTCGTCAAGTCCGGCGATTTCGGGGGAACCCCCGGGATTCTATTGGATGGTATCTTGGCCCCGGTCGGGGCGGGCGTCGCTTTTCGAGGGGATGTCGACGGCTTCGATCTGGGCGGGCACGAAAAGGGAGCAATTCTTCACGAAGCGCAAGGGGATGTCCCTGGTGGGGCCGTTTCTGTGCTTCTTTATCTGAAGCACGGCCTGGCCCTCCTTGGTGGGATCGTCCGGGTCAATGATGTCCTTGCGCAAAATGAAACACACGATGTCGGCGTCCTGCTCTATGGCCCCCGAGTCCCTCAGGTCCGAGAGGTCGGGTTTTCCGGTGTCGGACCTCTTGAGCTGGGAGCAGCAGAGAACCGCCACGTTCAGCTCCTTCGCGAGACACTTGAGGCCGTTGGAGATCTCCGCCACCTCGCGTTCCCTGTTGGCGTGGGTCTCGTTCGGGCTCAGGAGCTGAAGATAGTCCACCACCACGAGTCCCAGGGGGGGGAGGTTTTTGGATTGCAGCGTCCTCTGGAGCCTTCTGGCCTTGGCCCTCAGGTCAAGGGGGCGGAGCCTTTGCCCGTTGGAGTCGTCGATGTAGAGGGGGGCCGACTTGAGGTCGGCCATGGTCTGGGTGAGTCTCGCGTACTCCGGGTCGGTGAGTCTTCCGGTGCGCATCTGCAAGAGGTCGTACCTGCCGAGCTGGCAGAGGATGCGCATGATGATCTGCTCCCTTCCCATCTCGAGACTGAAAAACAAAACCGAGTGGGCGGGCATCCTCTTGAAATACTGCCGTTCCCGGGGAATGGCGGCGTTCAGGGCGAGCTTCAGGGTGATGGCGGTCTTCCCCATGCCGGGGCGCCCCCCGAGAATTATCAGGTCGGTCCTCTGGAATCCCCCGGTCACCCGATCCAGGTCGGAGTATCCCGTGGGTATCCCGGAGAGGGTGCCGTTTAAGCTCTTGAGGTCGAAAATCCTCTCGTAGATGTCGGGCAGGGCGTCGGGCAAGTGAATGAGGCTGGTGTTCAGCCTCGTGTCCCTGAGTTGGAAGATCCGGGATTCGGCCTTGTCCAGGACCTCGTCCACGGATTCGGGGACTCCCTGGCAGGATTCCGAGACCTGGGCCGCTATTTGGGCGAGCTTTCTCGTGAGAGACCTGTCCGACACTATCTTGGCGTATTGTTTGGAGTGGAAACGGGTGATGGCGACGTTCGCGATCTCCTCTATGTAGGCGTTTCCCCCCACCCTGTCGAAGGTGCCCCTTTGCTTCAGTCTCTCGGCCAAGGTTATGTCGTCTATGGGGTCGTTCATGTTGTAGAGCTCCGCCATGGCGGAGTAGATCTCCCCGTGGACGTCGCTGAAGAAATCCTCGGGCCTTATGCCGACGTCCAGGACGTCGGGGAAATTGTCCCCCGAGAACTTGAGCAAA
>JAITKT010000256.1 GCA_031278225.1 Deltaproteobacteria bacterium | reverse complement strand
TTCAGGGAGCAGGCCCAAAAGTCCACCGAAGAGATGCAAAAGGCCTTTGACGACGCCATGGCGCCCATCACCAAGAAGGCCGAAAGAATAACCACCGAAATCGCCAAGAGCAGGGGTTTCTCCATGGTCATCGACGCGGCGGCCGGCGGGGTCCTCTTCGTGGATTCCTCCTACAACATCACCGACGAGGTCATCAAGCGCATGGACACCGGGAAGTGACGACCCGCCGCCCGCGCCCCCGGAACGGAGCGTCCAAAACATGATCGGCCTCAAACATCCCGCGCCGCTTTCCGTCCTCCTCGGGGACGCGGAGGCCCTGCTCGCGACCCGTCTCTCCCGAATCGGGGGGGAGAGTCCCCTGACCCCGACGGAAAGGGGAGAGGGGGATCCTTTGATCCGCCGTCTCGCCGCCTGTGACGAAACGCCCGAACCGGGGACCCTGACTTTCGCGGTGAAAAAGGAGTTTCTGCTCCGGGCCCTCGAAAAGGGCTTCGCGGCCGTCCTGACCCTCCCGGAACTCGCGGGGGCCCTCCCCAAGCCCGAAGAAGGTCCGATCGACGCGGTCGCCCCCCCCGTCTTGGCGCTCTCCCCGGACCCGAGGCTTTTGTTCGCGGGGATTTTGGAGCTCGCCGAAAACGACCTCAAGCCCGAAAATCCGCCCGGGGAACCCTTTTTCAAGGACAGGGCCTCCTGCGACATCGACCCCTCCGTCACCTTCGGGCCCTTCTCCTACGTGGGCGCGAACGTCAAGATCGGGAAAAACGCCGTCGTCGGCTTGAGGGCGACCATCGAGGACGAGGTGACGATTGGCGACGACTGCTTCCTCCACCCCGGGGTCATCCTCAGATGGAGGGTGAAACTGGGGAAAAGGGTCATCGTCCACGCGGGGGCCGTCCTGGGCGAAGACGGTTTCGGCTACACCCAGGTCCCCGGGAAGGACGGGAGGCTCTTCCACTACAAAAACTCCCACCTGGGGACGGTCGTCATAGGGGACGACGTCGAGATCGGCGCCCTGGCCTGCGTGGACAGGGGCCTCGTGGGGGACACCGTCGTGGGGCCCGGCTCGAAACTCGACAACCTGACCCAGATCGGACACAATTGCGCGATAGGAACCGATTGCGCGATGGCTTCCCAGGCCGGGGTGGCGGGACACTCCGTCGTCGGCGACCGCGCCTTCCTCCTCGGGCAGTCCGGCGTCTCCCACGGTTCGATCGTGGGAGCGGACGCCATCATCACCGGCCAATGCGGCGTCACGGGAACCATCCCCCCCGGGAAAAGGGCCTGGGCGGGCACGCCCTCCGTCCCCCTGAACGAACAGTTGGCGACCCTGGCCTTGGCCAGGCGCTATCTCCCCAGATTGAAGGATCTCTTCCTGGCCCTGAAAAAAAGCGAGGATTTCGGGGATTTGAAGAAGAACTTCGACTGAGGGGCCGGGGACTTTCGGTTTTCCTTTCGACGGTCCCCGGTTTCCCCCCTCCCGCGCCCCCCGATTTTCCCGTCGGCCCCCGCCTTCCCCCCGTTTTCGCTTGTTTCCCGGCGGGCGGCGTCGCCCCGGAAAACGGGCGAACCTTGCCCGGCCTTGCGAAAAAAAACCGAATCCGCTAAATTCCCATGAAAACGCCCAAATATTTCCCTCCGCGCCCGAAGACGCTTCGGGCTTTTTCACAAACCGCGTTCGATTCTTCCGCGACGCCGGATTTTCCCGAGAGTGACCGCAAAATGGCCGAGACCCGGAACGTCTTGTACACGACAACGGATTTGCTGACCTACCTTCCTCACCGTTACCCCTTCTTTCTGGTGGACGGGGTGACGGAACTCGACCCCTGGCAAAGCATCGTTTCCTACAAAAACCTCACCTTCAACGAACTCTTCTTCCAAGGTCACTTCCCGGGACACCCGGTCATGCCGGGGGTCCTCATCCTCGAGGCCATGGCCCAGACCGCGAGCCTTTTGGTCTCCATATCGCTCAAGATTCACCCCGAAAAGTGCCCGGCGGGCATCGAGGCGGACTCCTATCAAGACGCGCTGGCCTTCCTCGCCAGTTGCGACAGGGTCAAGTTCAGGAAACAGGTCGCTCCCGGGGATCGCCTGGACATGAACGTCCGGGCCCTCCACCAGGGCGTCAGGGCCTGGAAGGTCCTGGGTCGGGCGACCGTGAACGGCGAGCGGGCGGCGGAGGCGGAGATCACCGCGACCTTCGCCAAGGGGGAGCGGGTGGCGGAACTGAAAGTCACCCCGGCCCGCGACAAGGTCGCCCGCCTCTTCTGAGCGCGGACGGCGGCTTTCCCCGGGGCTTTTCGTTCGTTTTTTTTCAAGGGTTTTCGCGGCGCCCGTCCTTTCGCGCCGCGCGGAACCGTTCCGATCGCCGGGAAGGGGCTCCGGTCCCCAACGGCGAAAAAAAGGTTTTTCGCGAAATGGGAATTCACCCCACAGCCATCATTGACCCCTCGGCGGAACTCGGAGAGGGGGTTTCCGTCGGACCCTACTCGATAATAGGACCGAGGGTCGTCGTGGGAAAAGGCACGACGATCATGTCTCACGTCCACGTGGACAAGGACACGGCCATCGGCGAGGATTGCCGCCTTTTTCCCTTTTCCTCCGTGGGAGCCGACCCCCAGGACATGAGTTACCGCGGGGAGAGAACCGTTCTCGTCGTGGGGAACCGGGTCACGATCCGCGAGTCCTCGTCCCTCCACAGGGGAACGTCCAAGGGAACGGGAATCACGACGGTGGGCGACGACTGCCTCATCATGGCCCTGGTGCACGTGTCCCACGACTGCCGGCTCGGGGAGGGGTCGATCCTCGCGAGCCTTTCGGTCTTGGCCGGGCACGTGGTCACGGGGCCCCACGCCATCATCGGGGGTTCCGCGGCGGTCCACCAGTTCGTGCGCGTGGGCACCCACTCCCTCGTGGGGGGCCTGTCCGGGATAGTGAAAGACGTCCCGCCCTACATGATAGCGGCCGGAAACAGAGACGGCGTGGCCGTGGTCCCCAACTTCGTGGGTCTCAAGAGGAAGGCCCACACCCGGGAGGAGTTGGACGTGGTGACCGACGCCCACAGGTTCCTCCACAACCGCAAGCCCCTGAACGGATGCCTGGAGCGACTTTTGGCGGCCCACCCCGATTCGCCCATCGCCAAAAACATAGCGGAATTCTACCGCTCCTCGAAAAGAGGGGTGTACAGGTGACCGGGGACTCGGACTTCGTGGGCCTCATCGCGGGAAACAACGAGCTTCCCCTGCTCGTCGCGAGAAAAGCCAAAGAAACGGGAAAAAAACTGGCCGTCGCGGGCTTCGCGGGCGAAGCCTCCCCCGAATTGAGTGACCTGAGCGACCGCTATCTCGAATTGGGCGTGGGGGAACTTCTCCCCTTGGCCGACTTTTTTCTGGGGAGCGGCTGCGAAATCGTTTCGCTCGCGGGCGGGGTGACCCGGGAAAACATCCTCAAAAACTACCGCCCGGACGCCGAAGCCGAGAGGGTCATGGAAAGCCTTCCCGATTTCAACACGAACACCGTTCTCCTGGCCATGGCCGACTGGCTCGAGGACCGGGGCCTCAGGTTCGTCTGCGTCACGGACCTCGTCCCGGAGCTCCTGGTGAAACCGGGTCTTCTCGGGAAGGCGCGACCCACCCCCGAACTTCTCGAGGACATGCGCCTCGCCTTCAAATTCGCGAAAGAACTGGGGAGACTGGACATAGGCCAAACCGCGGTGGTCTCCGAAAAAATAGCCCTGGCCCTGGAGGGAGCCGACGGGACCGACGCCACCATCAGAAGGGGCGCGGCCCTCAGCCGCTCCCCCATAACCGCGGCCAAGGTCTTCAAACCGCGCCAGGACCCGAGGGTGGACCTTCCGGTCGTGGGTCCCCTGACCCTGGAACTCTTGCGGGAGGTCCGGGCCGGGGCCCTCGTCCTCGACGCCGAACGCCTCATAATCCTCGAGCCCGAAAAGTGCGTCGAAATCGCGAACGATTGCGGCATGGTCTTGGCGGCCTGGGACGGAAACCGCCTTTCCGGGGAGGATACCCCGTGACGCGAAGGCGGATCATGATCTCGGCCGGGGAGGAATCCGGCGACCTCCACGGGGCGGCCTTGCTCGACAAAGCGAAAGAAATCGCCCCCCACCTGACCTTCTCGGGTCTCGGCGGGGACAGGATGGCCAAAAGCGGGGCCGAGCTCCTCGCCCACATGAAAAACACGGCGGTCATGGGGGTCGCGGAGATTTTCGGAAGTTTCGGAAAAATTTTGGCGATCAGAAAGTCTTTGGTCGAACACATGGAACGCGAAAGACCGGACGCCCTGGTCCTCGTGGATTTCCCGGACTTCAACTTTCATCTCGCGAAAAAAGCAACGGCCCTGAACATCCCCGTGATTTATTACATCTGCCCCCAGGTCTGGGCCTGGAGGGAGGGAAGACTGAAATTCCTCCGGAAAAACACGAGGAGAAGGGCCCTGATCTTCCCCTTCGAGCTCAAATTTTACGAGGAGCGGGGTCTGGACGCCGACCTCGTGGGGCATCCCCTTTTGGACGAAATGGAGTTCAAGCCCAAGCCCGCGTCCCGGGCCGCCCTGGGGCTTCCCCCGGGGGGACGAACACTGGCCCTCCTTCCCGGGAGCCGCGCGAAGCTCTTCGCCAAACTGGCCCCGGCCGTCTTCGGGGCCGCGGAAATCCTCCGGGCCGACTTTCCGGACCTGACCGTCGCCGCGGCCCTGGCCCCCTCCCTTCCCCGCAGGCTCGCGGACGAAACCCTCGAAGCCTTCCCCCGGGATTTCGCGAAAAGCGTCATCCTCTACGAGGGCCGCTCCCAGGAGCTTCTGAACGCCTCCGACGCGGCCCTCCTCGCCTCCGGCACCTCCGCCCTGGAGGGGGCCATCCTCGGGGTTCCCATGGTGGTCGCGTACAAGATGAATTTCCTCTCTTACCTTCTCGCGAAACTTTTGGTGAAAATTCCCCGGGTCTCCCTCCCGAACATCGTCCTCGGCTCCGCCGCGGTCCCGGAACTCATCCAGGGGAAGGCCACGGCCGAAAATCTCGCCGACGCCTTGAAACCCTTCCTCGCCGACCCCGCCGCGAGGGAAAGGACCGCCAAAAACCTCGCCTCCGTGAGGGAGGCCCTGGGCGGCCCCGGCGCGAGCGAAAAAGTCGTGAACATCATCCTGGAGGAGACGGGCGACAGGGAAAAGACGGGAGGCGCCCGTGGCTGAAGAACGCCCCGAAGAGCGCGAAGTTCCCGTCGTTTCGGAGGTTTCGGACGTTTCGGGGATTCCGGAAATCCCGGAAGCCCCGGAGGCTTCCGAATCGGGGACCCCCGAAAAAAACGGCCCGCCCCGGGGAGAAAAGGAAGACCTCCGCCGCCTCCTTTCGCTCTTGAGGCCCCACGCGAAGACGATCTTTCTCGCCGTCCTTTCCATGGTCCTCGCCGCGGCCTCCACCGCGGGCATGGCCTGGCTCATAAAACCCCTTTTGGACCACGTGTTTTACGAGCGCGACCTCGCCATGCTGAACTTTTTGACCGTTCTCACCCTGGCCGTGTACTCGTCCGCGGGGGTCTTCACCTTCTTCCAGGCCTATTTCATGAACAAGGTCGGCTACACCATCGTGAACGACCTGAGGGTGAAGCTCTATTCCCGAATCGAAAGCCAATCTCTCGTCTTTTTTCACAAAAGGAGTTCCGGCGAGCTCATCGGAAGGGTCGTGAACGACGTTTCCCTGATCCAGGGGGCGGTGACCCAAGTGGTCACGGGGGTGGTCCTGGACTTCTGCAAGGTGGTCGGGCTCCTCGGGGTCCTCGCCGCGCGGGACCCGGTTTTGACCCTCTTGGGCCTCGTCGCCATGCCCCTCATGTTGGTCCCCCTCGTCCGCTGGGGAAAAAAGTTGAGGACCCTCGCGACCGGGAGTCAGGAGATCATGGGGGCGTTGATAAGCATCCTCACCGAGACCTTCCAGGGGGTTCAGACGGTGCAGTCCCACAACAGGACCGAGTGGGAAATAAAAAGATTTTCCCGGGAGTGCAAGAGGAACGTCGACAATCTCATGAGGGCCGTGACCGTCAAGAGTTTTTCCTCCTCCGCGATGGAGATCGCGGGCGGTCTCTGCGTGGGCGGGGTCATCTGGTACGGGGGCCACACGGTCATAGCCGGAAGATCCACCCCGGGCACCTTTTTCTCCTTCATGACGGCCCTCCTCCTCCTCTACGAGCCCCTGAAGAGGCTCACGAGGATCCACAACGAGGCCCAGCAGGGACTCTCCGCCGCGAGACGCATCTTCGAGGTCCTGGACACCCCCTTCGACGTGGCGAGCCCGGAGGACCCCGCGAATCCCGAGGTCATCAAAGGGGAGATAGAATACCGGAACGTCACCTTTTCCTACGAGCCGGGCAGGCCCGCCCTGAACGGGGTGAGCCTCAAAATCAACCCGGGCGAGATGCTGGCCCTCGTCGGTCCCTCCGGGGGCGGCAAGACCAGCGTCGCGAACCTTCTCCCCCGTTTCTACGACCCCTCCGGGGGGGAGGTTTTGATTGACGGCGTGAACGTCAACCGGATGGATCTGCGTTTCCTGCGCTCGCGGATAGCCCTCGTGAACCAAAACACCACCCTCTTCCGGGCCTCCGCGAGGGACAACATCTCCTACGGAAAACCCGACGCGACGATCGAAGAGATCGAAAAAGCGGCCAAAAACGCCTTGGCCGACGGTTTCATAAAAGAGCTCCCGAATGGCTACGACGAAAACATAGGGGAAATGGGACAAAAACTCTCCGGGGGCCAAAAACAGAGGATAGCCATAGCGAGGGCCATCCTGAAAGACGCGCCCATACTGATTCTGGACGAGGCGACGAGCGCCCTCGACGCGGAAAGCGAGAAATACGTGCAACGGGCCCTGGACAACCTGACCCGCGGCCGCACCACCCTCGTCATCGCCCACAGACTCTCCACCATCGGAAGGGCGAACCGGGTGGCGGTCATAAAAGACGGGACCATCGCCGAGATCGGAACCCGCCGGGAACTCATGGAAAAGAAAGGGGAATACCACAAGCTCCACATGACCCAATTTCGGGACGGAACGGGGGATCCCGACGCGGAACCCTTTTATCCCGACCCGGCGGGGGAACTTTCCCCGACCCTTTCGCCCGGCGTTTCCCCGGGAAAAGACCCGGGCAAGGTTCCGGAAAACCGCGGGGGAAACGGCGCCGCGCCCGGCGAAAGCGACGCCGCTTCCGTTCCGGACCCCGTCCCCGGCTCCGACCCCGACTCCCGCCCCGACTCCGGCCCCGACTCCCGCCCCGACTCCCGCCCCGACCCCGGCCCGGGCGCCGGCGCTTCGGGTGACCGCGAATGACGCTCGTGGAATTTTTGGAAGGGAACGCCTTCGTCCTGGGTTTCGTGACGGATAACCCCGGAACGAGACTCGAGGTCTGGACCCCCGGGAAAAACGGCCTCAAGGTGAATTCCCAGAGGATCCTGAACGAGGAAGCCATTCCCGATCCCCAACACCCGGAACGGAGGGCGAAAATCATCGAGGACAAACGCCTTCGCAGGGAAAGCCTCAAAAACGAAGTGGACCTCGAGACCCTCTGGGATCTTTTGGAAGGGAAGGGTCCGACCTTCTCCTACCCCTGGCTCGCGGAACTGGTCTACGGCCGGGAACCCACGCCGGACATGATTTCGAGCGTCATGAGAAAGATCTACGAGGAGGGTCTGCGCTTCAAGTTCGGTCCCGGGGAAGCCAAAAGAAACGACCGGAACGAATTGGATCGCCTTTTGGCGGCCATCGGGCGCGAAAAAAAGAGAAAGGAGGAATTCGAAAAGGCCGTCCTCCTTTTGAAAACCGCGAAGGAAAACCGCGCGAGGGAAACCGTTCCCGAGGCCTCCGAACCCGGCGGGGAAACCCCCGGGGCGACGGACGAATCCTCCCCGGGCCCGGAATACCGGGCGGAAATGGTGAGAAGACTCAAGGACTTCGCCCTGGAAAACGAGGACGCGGCCGGCCAATCCAAGACCGCGAAGGACCTTCTGGCGGCTTCCGGCTACCCCGCCGACCCCGAGGGCGCGGCCGACGCTCTCTCGGCCCTGGGCGTGTTTTCGGAAAACGAAAACATCGAGCTCTTGAAACTCGGGCTGGAACTGGAATTCGGGGAGGAGGCCTTGGCCGAGGCCGAAAGACTCGCGAACTCGGTCGATTACCTGAACGAAAAAAGACTGGACCTGACGGGCGAGGAAGTCATAACCATAGACTCCCCCGGGGCCACGGAATACGACGACGCCATAAGCGCGACCCCCTTGGGGAACGGGGCCTTCAAACTCGGGCTTCACATCTCCGACGCGGGGGCCCTGGTGAAAATCGGAAGCGTTCTGGACAAGTACGCCGCGGGCCGGGGGACCTCCATCTACCTCCCCGAGGGCCGTTACCCCATGCTTCCCCCGGAACTCACCAAGGGGGTCCTCTCCCTCAACAAGGGGGAACCCCGCCCGGCCTTTTCCATCCTCATGACCGTGAAGGAAAACGGGGAGATCTCGGAAATCAAGCTGAAACCCAGTTTGATAAAAGTCGACACCCACCTCTCCTTCGACGAGGCCAACGCCATCCTGGAGGGCGGGGAGCCGGGACCGCTGAAGGAAAAACTCGAGGTCTTCGACCATCTGGCGAGGCTTTTTTTGAAAAAACGCCTGGACTCCGGGGGCCACCTCTTCAACCTTCCCTCCGCCCACGTGACCCTTTCCCCGGAGGGAAAACCGACCGTGACCGTCCAAAACTGCGACACCCCGGCCTCGATCCTCGTGGGCGAACTCATGATAGTCGCGAACTCCGTGAGCGCCATGACCCTCAAGGGCAACAATTTCCCCTGCCCCTTCCGCTACCAGATCTTGAACAAAAACATCCCCCTCCCCCAGGTGGCGGGGGATTCCCCGACGGCCAGGATGGCGCGGCACCTCGCCCTCCGGAGGCGCCTCGGCAGAAGCGGGATAAGCGAAGATCCCTCCCGCCACTGGGGACTGGGAATCAATTTCTACACCTATTTCACCTCCCCCATGCGCCGCTACGTCGACCTTCTGGTCCACAGGCAGCTGAGGGCCCTGGCCGCGGGGGAAGGCCCCGTCTACGACGAAAAGACCCTGATGGACCTCGCCTGGAAGGCGGATCACCTCGTCCGCCAGGTCCACAAGGTCCAAAACAACAGGGTCCGCCACTGGATCATCGCCGAGCTCCGGGACCGCGTGAACGAGACCTTCAAACTCCTGGCCTTCGAGCGCCAGGGAAAACACCTGAAGCTCTGCCTCACCGACCGCATGGTGGAGACGGAGACCCGCGACTTCCCCCAATCCGTCCAACCCGGGGACGAGGTCCTGGCCACCCTGAGGGTCGCAAACCTCCGCAAGATGAACCTGGTCTTCGAGTACGCCGGGATGCCCTGACCCCGGATTCCCCGCCGGCGGCCGCCGGACCCGCGGATTCGCGAAAATGGTTTGAAAAGGCCTTCGCCGCGAAGTAAAATCCTGAAACGGGTCGAAAAACCCCCAAAACCGGGGAAAAAAACGAAAACCCGGGGGTGCGACGTCACCGGGGGATCCGGGGGAAAGGAAAACCCGGCCCGAAGGGAAACAACGAAAAAAACGGAAAAACAAAAGAAGAAGAAAAAGAGAGAAAAAACCGGAAAAAGAAAAAAACGAAAACGGAAAAAAGAAAAAGGAGACAATCAAAAAAAAGCGGAAACCGGAAAAAAGAAAAATTTTTCGCGGGGGTTATTTTCAAGCGATTCCCCGGCCCCAGCGAAACGAAAACCGCGGGCGCGCACGCGGGCGTCGGCGTCCCGAGCAGCGGGTTTCCAACCCGGCCGCGACCGCCGGCGGACGGAAACGAGGTGACACGATGAGCGTCCTGAAAGATCCGCCGAAGATGAAAATCTTCCTGGCGGCTTACGCCAAAACCCCCGAACTCATCGAACGGGGGACGGAAGCTCTTTGGCGGGGTTACGAAAACGGCGTTCTGGGAGCCCCGGACATCCTGAGCGAAGATTTTCCCATGACCGACACGAATTACTACGCCCGGGAGATGGGCGAAAATCTCGTCAAGCGTTACCTCTCCTTTCCCGCTCATCTCGAACCGCAAAAACTGGTGGAAATAAAGCATTTGGCCATGGAAATCGAAAGAACCCTTTCCGAGGACGGGAAACGCCGGGTGAACCTGGATCCGGGCTACGTGTTCGCGGGAGGACTGGTGCTCTCCACCGGCAAGTTCTCGCTCCACAGACTCTATCTCGGCGGGGGAGTCTGGGGGGAACTCTCTTTGGGCTTCGCCAACGGCGAATTCCTGGCCCTCCCCTGGTCCTACAGGGACTACCTCAGGCCGGAGGTGCGGAGCCGACTCATGGAAATGAGAAAGGCCTACCTCAGGGCCGAACGTCCGGGAGCGCGGGACGTCGCGGACGGCGCCGGACAAAAATCAACATCCAAGCCTCGGGGTCAACACACATGATAAAAAGCATGACCGGTTTCGGAGCGGCGAACGCGGAGATAATGGGTTACCGCGCCCGTCTCGAATTGAGGACGCTGAACAACCGTCACAGGGAATACGTGTTCAGGGGGCCCCACTTCCTGGGATCCATGGAAGAAGCCATCAAGAAGGAGATAAACAAGAGGATTGCCAGAGGCAGGATAGAGCTCCTTCTCCAGATGGAACCGAACAAGACTCAAAACGCCCAGGAAATCATCGTGAACCTCGCCGCGGCGAGAGACCTTCACGCCAAACTGACGCGCCTCTCCGAGGAACTGAATCTCCCGGATCCCGTGAATTTGAGCCATTTGCTCAAAGAGGACAAGCTCTTCGTGATGTCCGACGCGGTGAATCTGGACCCCCAGGCCCCGGAGCTCCTCGAGTCGATTTTGAATCTCGCGGGCATCGCCCTGGAGCAACTGGTCACCATGCGCCTGAACGAGGGCCGGAGCCTCAAAAACGACATACTCCTCCACCTCGAAAACATAAGCCTTTCCCTTCAAACCCTGAGGGGCATCGCCGCGAACATCCCGGCCATCGTGACCAAACGCTACAGGCTCAGGCTGGAGGAACTGGCCGAGACCCTCATAGACCCCGACAGACTGGCCCAGGAGGCGGCCATATTGGGCGAGAAGCTGGACATAACCGAGGAGATAACGAGGTTCGCGACCCACGCCCAGAGCCTCGGGACCCTCGTCGAATCCGGGGAACCCGTGGGACGCCGTCTCGAGTTCCTGCTCCAGGAGCTCCTGCGCGAGGCCAACACCATGGGCTCCAAATCCCAGTCGCTCCAGATAACCGAAATAGTGCTTTCCTTCAAATCCGAGCTTGAAAAAATCAGAGAACAAGTGTTGAATATCGAGTGATCAAATGAAATCCAAAAAGCCCCACAAGCCGGGAGTCTTCGTGAACGTCGGGAACAACAATTTCGTCAACAGCTTCGAGGTCATGGCAATCGTTTCCATCTTGAGCAACCCCATAAACCGCCTGAAAACCGAAGCCCAAAAGAACGGCACCCTGGTGGACGTCACCCAGGGAAAAAAAGCGAAAACCCTTCTCGTGATGTCCTCCGGCCACATGGTCCTCTGCTCCGTGGAGATGCCCACCCTGGCCGAAAGGCTCAACGCGGTCCGCCGCGCCCGGAAGTTCGCGGAAAACGGGGAGATCAAGGGAACGCTCATTCCCGAGGAACGCGCGCGACCGCCGGAACCGGCTTGACACAAAGTAAAATCGACGTTGAGGGAAAAGTTGAAGCGAAAGTTGAAGCGAAAGTTGAGGCAAAGTTTGAGACGAAATTTGAGGCAAAGCGTGAGGAAGAGTTGACGCGAGTCAAGGAAAATCAAAAACGAGCGAAAGAAGAATCCCGTTTTGGATTTTCCCGAAAACCCGGGTCCAAGTCCGTTTTTTTGATTTCTCCCCGCTCCCGGACCGCTTTTCGGGAAAAAATTTTTGGCGAAAACGTTTGATGTCATGAAAATTTTTTTTGAACGCGTCAAGACACTCCCCGAGGTTTCGGGAAATCGTTCGATGGTCCCGGGCCCGCGAAACCGGACAATGATTTTCCCGCGAGACCTTCAGGGGAGTGACTCGTCGGCCGAGGTTCTGGTATATTATGACCGAAAAGGGGAAACTCTTCGTGATAAGCGCCCCCTCGGGGGCCGGAAAGTCCACTCTCATCAAAGCCATGCTCAAGAGCGGGAGGATTCCCGACTGCGCTTACGCGGTGTCCCACACCTCCAGGGTCCCGAGACCGGGGGAAATCGACGGGAAGGACTATCACTTCGTCTCCCGGGAAGAGTTCGAAAAGATGATCGCGAACGGGGACTTCATCGAATGGACCGAGTCCTTCGGGAACTGCTACGGGTCCGACAAGAACCTCATAATGA
>JAITKT010000253.1 GCA_031278225.1 Deltaproteobacteria bacterium | reverse complement strand
GTTTTCCCGGCTTCCCGGCCTTTTTTTTGTCCCGAATCCCCGAATCGCACCAAACAACCATTCACAACAATCATTTCCGACCGGTGAAAAACATGAAATCGATCTTTTCTTTGCTTTTGAGTTCAACCCTGGCGGTTGGCATTTCGTTTTTCGCGGACGCGAGCTTGTTCGCGGCCGACGTTGAGCTGATAAACGTTTCCTACGACCCCACGCGCGAATTCTACGAGGAGTACAACCTGGCTTTCCAAAAATTTTACAAGGGAAAGACGGGAAAAGACATTGAAATCGTCCAGTCTCACGGAGGATCGAGCAAGCAGGCCCGCACGGTCATAGAGGGGAACGAGGCCGACGTGGTCACCCTGGCCCTCGCCGTGGACATCACCGCCATAGAGGAGGCGGGTCTCATCAAGGAGGGTTGGCAGAAAAAGTTTCCCAAGAACAGCTCCCCCTACACCTCGACCATAGTCTTTTTGGTGCGCGAGGGAAACCCCAAGAAGATCCTGGACTGGAACGACCTCATCCGCGAAGGGGTCGGGGTCATAACCCCCAATCCCAAGACCTCCGGCGGGGCCCGGTGGAACTATCTCGCGGCCTGGGCTTACGCGGACGAGGTCTTCAATCATGACGAGGCCAAGGTGGAGGAATTCATAAAGAAGATCTTCGAAAACGTTTTGGTTTTGGACACGGGCGCCCGGGGGGCCACCAACACCTTCGTTCAGAACGGGCAGGGGGACGTGCTTCTGGCTTGGGAGAACGAGGCCTACCTGGCCCTGGACGAAGCCCCGGGACAGTTTGAGATAGTGGCTCCCCCCTTGAGCATCCTGGCCGAGCCCCCGGTCGCCATAGTGGACGAAAACGTCGACAAGAAGGGCACGAGGGAGCCCGCGACCGAGTACCTGACCTTCCTCTATTCCGACGAGGGTCAGAGGCTCGCGGGAAAACACTACTATCGCCCCTCAAACCCCGAGATAGCCAAGGAGTTCAAGGACGTCTTCGTGCTGGACATGCGTCTCGTGACCATAGACGATCCGCTTTTCGGCGGATGGAAGGCGGCTCAGGTGAAGCACTTCGAGGACAACGGGGTGTTCGACAAGATTTACGTCAAATGACTTTTTTTTAAGGGAGGCCGTTTTTCCCCGCGGGCCCCGGGTCCGCGGGGGGACCGGTGACGTTCGCGGGCTTTTTCCGCGGGTCCCCGAATCGTTTCGAAACCGCGCCGGGTTTCGGGCGGGGATTTTCCCCGGTTAAGTTTTTTTTTCAAAAAAGCGAAACCCCCGCCCGTTTTTCGGGGGTTTCGGGCGAGGCGGTCAAAATGAGCGAGGTCGCGGAAGTCCTCGAGGCCCCTCTCGCGCGCGGCGCGGGAAGGGCGAAAAGGACCAAAAAGAGGGTGATACCGGGATTCGGGATCACCATGGGAATAACGATGAGCTTCGTGGGCATCATCGTTCTCGTTCCCATGCTTTCCATGGCCCTGGAATCCCGGGCACTGGGTTTCGGGGGATTTTGGAGGACGATTGTCGACGCGAGGACGCTCAACGCCTGCAAGGTCAGTTTCTTCGCCTCCTTCGTCGGGGCCCTCGTAAACGGGTTCGGGGGGCTGATGCTCGCCTGGGTCATCGTGAGGTACCGTTTTCCCTTCAGGCGTTTCATCGACGGTCTGATAGAGCTTCCCTTCGCCCTCCCCACCGCCGTGGCGGGGATATCCCTCACCGTCCTCACCACGGACAAGGGCTGGATCGGAAAGCCCCTCTTCGAGCTTCTGGGGGTGAGGGTGGCGTACACGCAGTTGGGGATAATCCTCGCCATAACCTTCGTAACCATTCCCTTCGTGGTGCGTTCGGTGCAACCGGTTTTGGAGCAGCTCTCCCCGGACTTCGAGGAGGCGGGGATGATTCTCGGGGCCTCCGACTTCGCGGTTTTTTTCAAAATAATCCTTCCCGAAATACTCCCGGCCCTGCTCACGGGCTTTTCCCTCGCCTTCGCGAGGGGACTCGGGGAATACGGGAGCGTCATCTTCATAGCGGGAAACATCCCCTTCAAGACGGAGATAGCGCCCTTGGTGATCATGAGCAAACTCGAGCAGTTCAACTACGACCAGGCCACGGCGATAGCGCTCGTCATGCTCGCGGCCTCTTTCGCGATCATGTTCGTCGTGAACAGGTTGCAGGTCAGAAGCGCCACTTACGCGGGTGAAAAATGACGGAACGACGGGATTTTCGGAATGACAAAAACAGGCTTTGGAGGATCGTCCTCATCGCCTTGAGCTTTCTTTTCATCGTCGCGATGCTGGTCCTCCCCCTGGCCCAGGTCCTGCACGGCGCCCTGGAGCGGGGATTCCCGCCCTTCCTGAAAGCGGTCTCCGACCCTTACGCCGTCATCGCCCTGAAGCTCACCCTCCTCATCACGGCCATGACGGTGGTTTTGAACACCTTCTTCGGGATCTCGGCCGCCTGGGCCATTACCCGTTTCGAGTTCCGGGGGAAGGGCTTTCTCATAACCTTAATCGACCTTCCCTTCGCGGTGTCGCCCGTCATCGCGGGTCTCGTCTTCATCATGACCTTCGGGAGGCTCGGCTGGGCCTATCCCTTCCTCCAGGACTGGGGAATCAGAATCGTTTTCGCGATCCCCGGAATGGTCCTCGCGACCATCTTCGTCACCTTCCCCTTCGTGGGAAGGGAGCTCATCCCGGTTCTGACGGCCCGGGGCACGGACGAGGAGGAGGCGGCCATCCTCATGGGGGCGGGATTTTTCCGCACCTTTTGGAAGGTGACCTTTCCCCACATGCGCTGGGCCCTCCTTTACGGGGTGATTTTGTGCACGGCCCGGGCCATGGGGGAGTTCGGGGCGGTGTCCGTCGTGTCGGGACACCTGAGGGGCAAGACCAACACCCTTCCGCTCCACATAGAGATCCTTTTCAAGGAATACCACACCCTCCAGTCTTTCGGCGCGGCGACGATTCTCGTGTGCGCCGCCATACTCATCCTGATCGCCCGAAACGTGGTGGAGAGCGTCTCCAAGAAGGACGACTTTCACCGGGCGCGTCAAGGCGTTTGATTCGGACCGGATTCGGATTCGATTCGGACCGGATTCGAAATTGACCCGGATTTCGCGCGCGTTCGACTTTGGGAAAGGAAACGGAACATGAACCCAATCACCGAAAAGATCCCGACCTCCGACCCCGGGGACCCCGGACCGGCGGCGGCCGGGCTTTCCCCCTTCGCGGGGAAAATAGCCGGGACCCCGCCCGCGACCGCGGACAGGGCCGCCCGGGACGCGGACGACGCCGCGAACGACGGGTCCGCCCGAGAGCCCGCCCGCGCCCCGGAAAATCACGTGAGCCTTTCGGGCGTGCGCAAGAGCTTCGGAAACTTCGTCGCCGCCGACTCGGTGAGTTTCGGTCTCCCCAAGGGCACCCTGGGGGCTCTTTTGGGCCCGAGCGGGAGCGGGAAAACGACGATTCTCAGGATGATAGCGGGACTCGAAAACCCCGACCGGGGGGACATCCTCATCGACGGGGCGAGGGTCAACGACGTCCATCCGAGCAAGCGCGGGATAGGTTTCGTGTTTCAGAACTACGCCCTGTTCCGCTACATGACCGTCTTCGACAACATAGCCTTCGGGCTCAGGGCCCAAAAGGCCGATCGAAACCGGATAAGGGAGAGGGTGAACGAGCTTCTGACCCTGACCGACATGAACGGCCTCGAGAAGAGGTACCCGGCCCAGCTCTCCGGGGGCCAGAGGCAGAGGGTGGCCTTCGCGAGGGCCTTGGCCCCGAGCCCGAGGCTCCTTCTTCTGGACGAGCCCTTCGCGGCCATAGACGCCAAGGTCAGGAGGGAACTCCGGTCCTGGCTCCGGGCCATGATCACCAAGCTCGGGATAACCTCCATATTCGTGACCCACGACCAGGACGAGGCCATAGAGGTGGCAGACCTCGTGATCATCACCAACCGGGGCCGCGTGGAGCAGACCGGAACCCCCCTGGACCTCTACCGGGAGCCCGCCACGCCCTTCGTCGCGCGTTTCGTGGGGGAGAGCACGGTCCTGGAGGACTACGGGAGGCTCCTGGGTTTCGAAAACGCCCCCCGGGGCGCCAAGGCCTCCGTGAGGCCGGAGTTCGTGCACGTCTGCCCCCCGGGGGATCCCGTCCAGTACGAGAACAGCGCGGAAAACGCCGAGGTTCTGTCCGTCGCCTTCAGGGGTTCCTCGCTCGAGGTCAAGGTCGGTCTCAAGGGCTTCGTCCTCACGACCGGGTACTCCCTGGAGCACCCCGCTCTTTCCGTCGGGGAGAAGGTCAAGATCCTCGTCTGGCGGGTCTACGCCTTCGAGGACGACAAGGCCAGACTCGTCAACAATTCCCGTCTCGAGAGCCGCGGGAACGGCTACAACTTCGCCATCTGACGGGCGAAGGCCCCGGGGGGAGGCTCTCGCCCGCGCCCGGCGGGAGCCGCCGCGGGGCCGCGAAACGCCCGCCTTTTTTTTCGTCCCCGCCGGCCCCGGGGCGAAACCGCGTCCGGAATTTGACCGGTTAATAATTTACCGCGTTTTTACGGTTTTCTCGCGTTTTTTTCTCGAGTTTTTGACGCTTGACCCGTAAACTCGAATCGCCGCCGTCCCCGCCCGAGACAACGCCCGATTCGTCAAAAAAAAAGATCTTTCGCGCGGATCCCCGAAAAGAGTATGATTGGGGTTCGGTCGCGGGGGGATTTTCCGCGGGCGCGGTTTTTTCCCCGTCGGACTTGCCCCGCCCCGTTTTTTTCTTCTTCTTCTTCGTCTTCGTCGTCTTCTTTCCCGGAGCGCCCGCCCTCGCGGCGGGAGCGGCTCCGGTCCCCGACCGCGCCGGTCGGATCCGGGGATGGTTTCCCCTCCATGGTCATCGAAACGGAATATAAAACAAAATCCTGCGACGTCCTCGTCATCGGGGGCGGGGCGGCCGGCTGCGCCGCGGCCCGGGCCCTTTCGGGAGGGGACGAAAAGGTCATTCTCGTGGAGAAGGCGACAATCGGGAGGAGCGGCTGCCTCGCGGCCGGGGTGAACGCCATAAACGCCTGGCTCGCCCCGGGCAGGGAACCCCGGGAATACGCGGACTACGCCATGGCGGACGCCCACGGGATAGCCTCGAGGGAGCTTCTTCTTTCCATGTCCGAGCGTTTGAACGAGGCGGTGGAATTTTTGGAATCCCTGGGGGTCAGGATTTTAAAAGACGGGAACGGGGCTTACGTTTCCCGTTCCTGGAGAAACTTGAAGATCGGGGGGGAAAACATCAAGCCCCTTCTCGCGGCTTCGCTCAAAGACAGAAAGAACCTGGAAATTTTGGAGAGAACCCAAGCCGTGAGTTATCTCTTGAACGGGGACGATCCCCCGGGGATCGCCGGGGCCGCGGCCCTGAAGGTGGGGGAACCGGTGGTTTACCTCATCGGGGCCGGGGCGGTCATTTGCGCGACCGGGGGAGTCGCGGGCGTGTACGCGCCCAACAATAAGGGCAAGTCTTCCCACAAAACGTGGTACTGCCCCTTCGACACCGGGGCGGGGCACGGCATGGGCATTCTCGCGGGAGCGGAATTCACGACCCTCGAGATGCGCTTCGTGGCCCTGCGGACCGAGGACTGCTGCGCCCCCACGGGGACTCTGGCGCTGGGGGCCGGGGCCCGGCAGGTGAACGCCTTCGGGGAAGAATACGAAGCCCGTTACGGGAACACCACGAGCCGGAGGGTATTGGCCGCCCGGACCGAGACCCTGGAGGGCAGGGGACCCGTGAGGCTCGCGACCCCGGACCTGAGCCCCGGGGAGAGGAAGAGCCTCGCGAGGGCCTACTTCAACATGGCCCCGCTCCAGGCCCTGAAATGGCTGGAGGAGGAAAACGCCGTTCGGGGAGAGGCGGGGGGAGAGGCGGGGAGAGAGGCGGAAAGGGACGGGGAAACGGAAACCCGAAAAGAGATAAGACCCCTTTCCGCCTTCGTCGAGGGAACGGAGCCCTACGTCACGGGAGGCCACGCCGCGGGCGGGTACCGCGTGAACGTCAAGAGGGAAACCACGATCCCGGGTCTCTTCGCCTGCGGGGACGTCGCGGGGGGAGCCCCGCAGAAGTACGTTTCCGGGGCCATCGCCGAGGGCCGCATCGCGGCGGAGGGGGCCCTGGAACATCTGGAAAAGACAAAATCCCGGGATCGGGTTCCGGAAGAGGCCTTCGAGGGTCCCGCCGTCCCCGAACTCAAGGCGCTCCTGAAGACGTTCGCGGAAAACGGGGACCCCGGTTACTCGACCGAAGACCTCGAGGAGGCCATGCAAAAGGCCATGGACGAGTTGGCCGGGGGGAAGAGCAGAAATTACGTCTACAATTCCAAGGGGCTCGCCCTCGCGGGGGAAAGGATACGGGACCTTTTCCGCCTCTCGGGAAAACTCAAAGCCTCCGCGCCAAGGGATTTGAACCGGATCTGGGAGCTCAGGGAGCGTTTGATAACGGCCGCGAGTCTCGTCGCGCACCTGCGGGCGAGAAAGGAAACCCGCTGGCCCGGTTTCGGGACCCACGGCGAACACCCGGGGCCGAAAAAAGAGTTCGAGCTCTTCGTGTGCTCGAGACTCAAAAAACCCCGCCCGGTTCCGCCCGCGGAAGGGGATTGGGGGGAGATCGAAATCCTCATGAGGGACCTCGCGACGGAGGAAATCCTCTCCGCGCCGGACGAGGCCGGGGACCGGTCGGGGGAGGCGGAATCGTGAGCGTCGCGATTGACGTTACCCTCTGCGTCGGCTGCGGCGAATGCGCGAAAGTCTGCCCCGGTTCCCTTTTGGAGGTCGGGCCCGACGGGAAGGCCGCCATCCTGTACCCCTCGGATTGCTGGGGCTGCGTCGCCTGCGTCAAGGCCTGTCCCGAAGGGGCCGCGGCCGCGTCGCTTCCGATCTCCCTGGGCGGGAGGGGCGGAAGGCTCACGGTCGGAAACGAGAAGGGAGTCCTCGTTTGGATCGTCTCCTGGCCGGACGGGAGAAGGATGAAAATCGC
>JAITKT010000339.1 GCA_031278225.1 Deltaproteobacteria bacterium | reverse complement strand
CTCTGACTCGCGTTCAACCTTCAAACCTTTTCTCCCGCGACCGCCCGAGCCCGACCGACGACCCCGAAGGTCGCGACGTCATCGCCGGTCGCGAAACCCCCGCCGGCTCATCTTCCAAGGAGCGAACCGGCCCCTGGGCCCCCGGCTTTTCGAACGACGACGAACCGGGCGGCGGCACCGGAAAAAAACGCCGGATTCATCACAAAACCGTTCCCGCCAAAAACGAAAGACGTCCCCCGGACGACGAAAGGAGACCCCGAAAAAACCAAAAGCAATCGGTGACGGTCAATCCCGCCGCGACGGGCGGAAATCCGGACATCCGAAAACTCGATTTCCGACGCTCCCGACGCGGTTCCGAAACCGCCGGGGGCCCCCCGCGAAGGCCGCGAAACAATCGGCCGCTTGACGTCTTTTCATCCCGCGAGGCCATCCGTCAACCCAACCAAAGCCGCGCGACGCGAGCCGTCGCCCGCGCCCCCGCCGAAACCCAAGAATAAGCGTTCGCTCGCGTCAGGTCCGCGACCCCTTCCCAACGAAGCCGATCCGGACCGGCGAAGCTCCAAGATTCATTGATTTTTTTTCGTGCCGCCGGCAACCCCCAATTGGATTCGTCAGCGCCGGCGGGTAACGAGGTTCATCGCAAAAATGCTCAGCACGTTACTCTCGATTGTCCCGTTTTCCGCGTCAAGAACCTCTGATTTTCCGTTTGGATTTCTTTTTTCGCGGCTTCCCCGTAAACACCCTTCCGACTCCGTTCGCGACGGACCTCTCGTTCGCTCGAAAACGGACGCGGGACTCCCGGTTTTTCACCGAACGCCCCGGAGTTCCCCCACCCACCCCTTTCACCCCTCCGCCGCCGCGGCCCGAACGTTTCAAACGCGTCCGTCCCGCTCGCCATTCCTCGAAACCTCCCACACAATCGCGAATTCCCCGGCTCCTTCCGCGGGAAAGACAAAGACCGCGTCCGACCCCGGACCCTGAAACGGATCCCGTTCCGGACAAAGTCCCGAAAAACCCCCAAAAACTAGCGCGGGCGCCCGGTTTCGTCACCGACGCGACCGATTGAGGGAGAACCGTCGCCTTTTCGTGCCCCGTCTCCCGATCCGCGAAAAATTTTGACCGTCTTTTCCGGGCCCCCGCGGCACCAACGGGCCCGAACCCCCGAGGAGAAACGCATGGAGAGATCGGACCGGCGAAAAACCCGAATGCCTTAGGGAGTCCCTCGGGCTCAAAGCCCCGCGGCCCCCAAGGTCCTTCCGGTTTCCGGTCGTCCGAAAACCACACCATCCGAAAAACACGCGTCGACACAAACAAGTCAGGTCGTTCGTGGAAATTTTCGAACATTTTTCCGCTTGGGAAAATCTCGAAAAATTCAAGGAAACGACAGGACCCCGGGAGAACTTTGCCCTTTTTCCCGGATTCGCGAAAGATTTCCCGCGTTCCCCGAGGGAAGGGCCGAAGGCTTTCCCCGACGATTTCACGGGTTTCCGACGGGTCTCGCGGGTTTTCCCGAAAGTCCCCCAACCGTCTCAATCATCTAAATCGTTTCAATCGTCCCAATCGTCCGGATTCGTCCGGATTCCCGATCAACCGGTTCCGCGCCATCGCTTGACGTTGAAGAGCCCGACCGCGCGGGGTCCCTCTTCGAAGGAAACACAATGCTTATTTTCGTTTTTTCGACGGAGACCTTCCACGCGACGGTCCCCGCGTCCCGAAACGGGTCTCCCGAGGGTGACCCCCGAAACCCGCGCGAGCGGGACAGGAGGAGAAATGTCGCGACACCGCGAGACTGAACTCATCAGAACCATAACGGATCTTCAGAGAGCGTGCGTCCCGATCGCGGCCTCGGGACCGACGGCGCCGACGTTCCGGTACGCCATGGAGGTCCACGGCCGGACTCTCGAGGTCAACGGGAAGCCGCCCGCCTTTTACGGGGAATTCTTCCTGATGACGGACCGGATTCGGGAACTCACCGGGAAACCGGAAGGAACGGACGATTCCGGACCCGAAAGACGCGAGGCCGCGGCGAGACTCACCTTGGAACTCGGGGATCGGATCTTCGAGGCCCGGCAGGGCACGCCGCTCCTCAAGATCTTCCTCTCCCTCTTGAGGAATCCCCGCGATTGCCCCCGGACGCGCCGGGGAAACGCGATTCCCGTCCCGGACGATCTCCCGTCCCCGGACGACCCCTACGTCGTCAAGGTGGGGAAAATCCTCTCCAAACTGCTGGCGGAGATCGCGAGCTTCAAAAACCTGTTGGTCGAGGACCTCGCGCCCATGGTCCGGCACCTCGTCATCGAAAACATGAAAGCCTTCGCGAGGAGTCCTTACTTCCGGGACACCGGCGAACCGGACTTCGAGGAAACGCTCCAGGAGGGCTCGCTCGCTCTTTTGGAAGCGCGGGACGGGTACGTCCCCGGGAATCTCTGCAAGTTCTCGACCTACGCCTGGACACACGTCAGACGGAGGGTCAAGAGCTTCTTGAAAATGGGAACCCGCGTCGTCCGCGTCCCCCCCAAACTGCTCGCCCTTCGCGAGAAAAGCGCGAGGGTCCGGGAGAGCCTCCGGCGGATCCTGGGAAGGGCTCCGGAAGAGGGGGAAGTGGCCGGCGCGCTCCGGATCTCCCCGGAAAAGCTGAAGCGCCTCTCCGAACTCCCCGTCAGGGAAATCTCCCTGGACACGGCCGCGTTCCCGGACGAGATCCCGCCGATTGAGTTCATCGCCGACAAGAGCGCGCCCAATCCGCTGGAAGAACTGCTCTCCCAGGAGGTCCGGAAGGACTTCCTGGGGAGGGTGCACTCCCTCAAGACCGCGAACCAGGTCGCGATGATATGCGGCCTCTTCGGCTTCCCGACGCCCGAGGGCGACCGCCTCGAGCCCGGGACCATGAAGGAGATCGCCCTCTCCATGGGAATCAGCCCCCGGCACGCCAACGGGATCTTCGCCGCCGGCATCGGGAACCTCCGGAAGAAGTTCCTCCCGCCCGTCCCCCCGGCCGCGAAACCCGGGAAGAAGCCCGGGAAGGGGAAAAACCCCTCTTCCCCGGAGGCCGCGACGTCCCCGGCCCCGGAAGCGCCCTCGGAGTGGGACTTCGTCGACCGGGAGTCCCCGGCCCCGGTGAACCCCGAGGACCCGGTGGTCCCGACCGGGGAGAACCCCGGCGGACCGGAGCCCCCGCCGACCCCTCTCGGGGAGAAGCCCGCCGGGGAATACCCCGTCAAGCCGGAGGTCCCGACCGGGGAAAAGCCCGGAAAAGACAAGCCCGATGACCGGGAAGCCGCGAATTCCCCCGCCCCCCGGAACCCCGTTCGGGGAAAAACCCCCAAGAGAACCAAAGTTCGAGGAGACGCGACGCCGCGACACCGGGCATGAGAGTCAAAAAACACCGAAACCCTCTCCATTTATCCGGGAAAGGACCAAAACCGAGCGGCGGATGTCGCTCGCCTTGAAAAAACTCCCGACGACGTTCGGGAAGCCCCGGACCCGCCAAAGCCGGCGAACCGATACCCCCCCGAGAAGCGAAGGTTCGCCCCGAAACCTCAAATAAAACCCACAAACCACCCTCCGTCCTTATTGAACCGACCCCTCCCCCCTGCCCCCGGGGGTCGGACGCGACCGGGCGAAAGCCGTGCGAATCAAGCTTTCGCGTCCAAACCTAAGCCGACGAACCGCAAGCCCCAAAAGGCTTGGATTCGCCCCGAAACCTCCAATTAAACCCA
>JAITKT010000245.1 GCA_031278225.1 Deltaproteobacteria bacterium | reverse complement strand
GACCGTAGCCCTCCAGGGCGACCATTTTGGTCGGGTTGTTGGTCATGAGGCGCATCTTTTTCACGCCCAGGTCTCTCAGGACCTGGGCTCCGAGGCCGTAGTCCCTCAGATCGTCGGGGAAGCCCAGGGCGATGTTGGCTTCCACCGTGTCGGCCCCCCTGTCCTGGAGGGCGTAGGCCTTTATCTTGTTGATGAGGCCTATGCCCCTTCCCTCCTGGGGGACGTAGAGGAGGACCCCGCGGCCGGCCTCGGCTATCTTGCGCATGGCGAAATGCAGCTGTTCCCCGCAGTCGCAGCGCCTGGAGCCCAAGGTGTCGCCGGTCAGGCATTGGGAATGGACCCTCGTGAGCACGGGTTCCGGGTCCTTGAGGTCCCCGAGGGTCAGGGCCAGGTACTCGGAGCCGTCCACCTTGGAGCCGTAGGCGTGAAGGTCGAAGTTGGCGTAACGCGTGGGGAGGACGGTCGAGGCCTCCCGGTCCACGAGTTTTTCGTGGGAGAGGCGGTAGGCGATCAAATCGGCCACGGTCACTATTTTCAAACCGTGCTTTTCGGCGAAGATCTCGAGGTCCGGAAGTCTCGCCATGTTTCCGTCTTCCTTGAGGACCTCGCAGATGACCCCGGCCGGGGTGAGGCCCGCCAGTCTGGCCAGATCCACCGCCCCCTCGGTCTGGCCCGTGCGCACCAAAACCCCGCCCTCCCTGGCCCTCAGGGGGAAGACGTGCCCGGGCACCACTATGTCCTTGGGTCCGGCCCCTTCCCTGACCGCCGTCAGAATGGTCGCGGCCCTGTCCGCCGCCGAGATGCCGGTCGTGACCCCGTGCCGGGCCTCGATGGACACCGTGAACGCGGTCTCGAAGGGGGAGCGGTTGTTGCTCGTCATTTGGGGAAGCCCGAGGCTGTCCACCTTCTCCGGGGTGAGGGCGAGGCAGATGAGGCCCCTCGCGTGGGTGACCATGAAGTTCACGGCCTGGGGGGTGACGAATTCCGCGGCCAGAGTGAGATCCCCCTCGTTTTCCCTGTGCTCGTCGTCCACGAGGATGACCATGCGGCCGTTTTTCATTTCCTCCAAGGCTTCTTCGATTTTGGCGATGGACATGTTCGCTTCCTTCTTTCGCGTCCTTCTCGGGATGTCGGGGGGAGAGGGCAAAACACACTATATCACGGGTTTCCCCGATAAAAAAGGCGACGGAACCCCGGCGGCGGCCGCTTCCCGGGGCATGCCGCGGGCCCGCGCGGAGGGGACGGCGGAGGGAGGCGGAGGCGGGGGAGAACGGGCGCGACCGGGGGGCCGAAGGGCGCCCGACGGAATCGTTCCGTCCCCTCGTTCCCGTCGAAGCCCGGGGGGGCTTTGGTTTCCGCGGCCGCCCGAGGGGAGCGGACGGGAAGCCCCGGGGGAATATTTTGATTTCCGCCAAGGTCTTCCCTTTTTCGATCCCCGGGGGATTACCCCCCGCGTTTCGAATTTCCCGAAAAACCCCCGACATGCGAAACAAAAAAATCTTTTGATTTTCGGACGCCGCGCGACCCGACGCGGAACGGATCTCCCGGAGTTTCGCCCGAAGTCCGTTTCGCGCCGGGGCGCAATCGATTTTCTTGACAAAAAACGCCCGTTTCCGTTAGAAATCGAAAATGGCCGAATTTTCGCGCGTCCGTTTTTTTCGCGAACGCGCGGGGATATTTGGCGAAAAGGAAAACCCGTGTCCCCCGCGCTTTTTCGCGAACGCTTCGGAAAACTTTCCCTCGCGATCTTGGTCTTTTCGGCCGTCTTTTTCTTTTTCCCCGGTCCCCGGGGTCTTTTCTCCGGGGTCCCGGGGGCGGTTTCGTCACCAAAAGCCGGGGAAGCCGGGGAAGCGGCGCCGGGGCTTTCGGAAACGGAGACCCGGGAACTGAGGGAGGCTTTGGACGGGATCCTGAGGTCCAAGGTGGAAGAGGGTGAATTCGTCGGGGCGGTTCTTTTGGTTCGCAAGGACGGACTTCCCGTCTACGGGGGAGCCGCGGGCATGGCCGATCGGGAGGCGGGAAAGCCCATGCGGATCGATTCCGTTTTCAGACTGGCTTCCGTGAGCAAGGCCTTCACCACCATGGCGGCCGGGGTTCTCGTGAGCCGGGGGCTTTTGGATCCGGAGAGTCCCGTGGGGGACTTCCTCGAGGCTTTCGGGGAAGGGAACCCGGAGCTCGGGGACAAAAGGGCCCTTGACATGAAGGTCTCCCATCTTTTGAGTCACTCGGCGGGGCTTAAGTACTCCTTCGGCGAAGAGGCGGGCGAACCTTACCGCTCGGCGGGGGTGTCGAACGGTTGCGAAAGCGTCCCCGGTCTCACCCTGGAGGAAAACATCCGCAGAATCGCGAAAGCCCCTCTTTCTCACGCCCCGGGGGCGGACCACGTTTATTCCGTCGCCTCGGACGTTTTGGGCGCCGTCGTCGCGAAGGTCCGCGGGAAAAGCCTTCCCGAGACCATGGACGAGCTCGTGCTCGGCCCCCTGGGCATCTCGGACGTCGGTTACGTCGCCAAAGACCCCGGGGCTCTGACCGCCCATTACCGTCATGCCCGTCCCCGTCCCAAAAGAATGTCGGACCCCGAAAGGTTTGGGCTCCCGACGGGAGGGGCCCTGGTCTTGAGTCCCGGAAGAGCCTTGCGTACCGACGAGTTTCCCTCGGGCGGTTGCGGGATGGTCGGAAGCGCCCCTTCGGTCATGAAACTTTTGGAGGCCGTCAGGACCCGGGGCGGGGGCATCGTCGCGCCGGAGACAATGGAGTCCTTTTGGAAGGACGCCGTCGCGCCCGCGAGACCCTCCCCCGGGGAAGGGTTCGGGGCGGGTTGGGGAGTCGTTCTCGACCCCGCGGAGGCCGGTCTTCCCGTGAGTCCGGGGACGCTCCGCTGGGGAGGGGTCTACGGTCACAACTGGTACGTCGATCCCAAAAACGGAATCACGGTCGTTCTCCTCACCAACACGGCCCTCCGCGGCTTCAGCGGGAACACCAAAAAGCTCGTTCTCGAGGAGATATACGAAAGATTTCCCGCGGACGCCGCCGCTTCGGAATAATCCCCGCGATTAGCGAAAGCCCCGGTTTTCATCCGGTCGGTCCCTCGAAAAGAACGAAAAGCGCGAAAACCGGGGAAGCTCGGATTCAAACGTTATTCGTTTCCGGAACCCCGTCCCCGGGTAACCGGCGGGAATCGCGGGCGATTCGCGCTCGCCGGACGACGCGGCGGACGACGCGGCGGATAGAAGCGGCGGATAGAAGCGGCGGATAGAAGCGGCGGATTGATCGGACCGACCTTGAGGTGTTTGGCGGTGGCGTCCAAGCCCGTCCGCGTCGCCAAAACAAAGGCGTGTCCCGGCGAAGCCCCGGCGGGGGTGTTTTTCGGCCCCGATGAGCCGGTGTCAACGGAACCGGTCCTTCCGCGACGCGAACGCGATTTTCTTTTAAGCCGCGCCGTTCGCCATCGGCGCGACATCGCGCCCTCGAAGATTTTCGCTAGGCGATCGTGCCCGGAACGTTCGCGGTCGCTCGCTTCCGCGGGCGCGTAACGAACACGCTCCGTCCGGTCTTTCGAGAGCCGCTCGTTCGTCCGGAATCCGCGCGCCTAGGGAAACCGCGCGGCGGACGCAATCGTCGCGCGCGCGTTCCCTCGCGGAACGGACGGCATTGCCGCGGCGCGGCGACCGGCCAGGCGAAATGCCCGGCCGTTTCGCGAATGTCCGGTGCCGACCAATCGACGCCGTTCATCTCGCGCGGAACGCGCTCCGCGTCGCGCCGGATTTCACCGGGAGGAGAGTGACGCGCGGTGTCGCGGCCGAAAACGCGCTCGCGCGCGGCAAGCGGGCGCGAAAAATCCGACGGCGGAGCCGCGACCGAGTCGTCAATGTCAAACGGCGCGAAAACGATCATGTCCGTCTCCGCCGGTTCCGGCCGGTCCGGATCCTCAATGTCAAGGAGATTTCCGGGGAACTTCGGCATCGGCCGCGAACGCGGGTCACGCGTCCGATGGTTTTCCGCGGCATTCGACAAACGCTCTTTTCGCGTCTTCCGGCCCGAGCGTGCCGTCAACGCGTTCGCGCGTAAGCCGCGCGGCTTCAGGCGCGGGGATCGCTCCGCGGCCCGGCCCGAAAAGGCTACCCGTTGTCTTGTTTTTCGCGGCGGAGAAACATTCCGAAGCGGACACGCGAAAAAACGCGGCCGTTCGCGAGAACGAAACCGCGTCGGCAAACGGAACCCGGAACCCCCGCGACCGGAAAATACGTCCAAACGGATGACGAATCGTCCGTTCGGAGAGGAAAATCCGGTTGTCGGACGGTAACTGGAAGCAAAAAAATCGCGCGGGAACAATCAGCGAACGACGAAACGCGGGCAAAGGATTCGGGCGGCGTTTGTCGGGGCCAACGCGCCCTCGGGTTTCGAACGGGCGCGGGGTTTGGCTTCCGGGATCTACTTCTCTCGTCTCCAGGAACTGAAAAGCGCATAGAGGGTCTTTTTGGAAAAGCCCGAGATTCCCTCCCATTCTTTGGCGAGAACTTTCAGCGGGCGGGGATCCGAGGTTATTTCCCCCTTGTTTTTCCGCAAGGCGGTTCCGGCGGCTTCCGGATCGTCCTTCGAATCCCCGGGGCGTTCGTCCGGGGGGTTTTGGCCGTCGAAGTCCGGGGAGGCGGGGCTTTTGTCTTTTCCCGCGCCCTCGATCACCAGGGTAATCTCTCCTTTTCTCGGGTTGGCTTCCGCGTCTTTCAGGAGAAGATCCAAGGGGAGCAGGGCGTATTCCTCGTGTTTTTTTGTCATCTCCCGGGCGAGGAGGGTCATTCTCGGGCCGAGGACGGAAAGGAGATCCGCGAGGCTTTCCGCCAGTCTGTGGGGAACCTCGAAAAAGATCAAAGGATGACGGAGTTCCTTGAAGGACTCGACGCGAGCCGTTCTTTTTCCCCTCTTCGCGGGCAAAAATCCCCCGAAGGTGAAACTTTCGGCCTTGAAACCCGAGGCCGCGAGGGCCGTGGTGACGGCCGAGGGACCGGGGAGGGGGACCACGCGGAATCCGCGGGCCCTCGAGAGCGTCACCAGCTCCGCTCCCGGATCCGCTATGGAGGGGGTACCGGCGTCGGACAGGAGACTCACCGTTCCCCCTTCGTCCAAGACGGTCTTTATTTTGGGCCAGACGGCGTCGTGGTTTTGTTCCCGGTAACTAAGGACGGGAACCCGGAGCTTCAAGAACGAGAGGAGTTTCAGGGAGCGGCGGGTGTCTTCCGCGGCGATCAAAGAGGAGGAAGCGAGGGCGTTCGTCTGCCTCAGGCTAAGATCGTCCAGGTTTCCCAAGGGGCTGGGGATGACGTACAATCCCGGTTCGATTGGGGAACGCCCCTCTTGTTTGTTTTCCGGGGAGTGTTTTTCGGGAAAGCCCTTCGAGTCTTTTTCGCGCATGTTTTATCGGGGGGGTGCTTTTTTTCGGGGGCGGGGGGCCTTCGGTCGTCCCGGGGCGCCCGCGCGGGAAAGAGGCGGTCTCGCGATCGGATCGGGTCGCGGGGGGCGGGTCGGGGAGGGCGGGGGTCAGAAAAAGAGTTTTCCCAAAGGGGTTCCCGGTTTGGGCGGCGAGTCGTCTCTCACGCTTCTGTAGGTGCGTCTGTGGATCTCGCAGGGGCCGAAGCGGGAGAGGGCCAGAAGGTGCTCCTTGGTTCCGTATCCCTTGTTGCGGTCGAAGCCGTAGTGGGGATACTTCTTGGCCTCCAAAAGCATGTGGGCGTCCCTCGCGACCTTGGCGATGATGGAGGCCGCGGCTATGGAAAGGGATTTCGTGTCCCCTTTTTCGATGGGAACGACGGCTCCGTCTATGGGGGGGCGCATCGTGCCGTCGACGAGTATGGTCCCGGGTTTGATTTTCAATCCGTCGCAGGCTTCCGTCATTGCCTGGAGGGTCGCCTGGAGGGGATTCATTTCGTCGACTTCCTTGGGGGTTTTGAAGGAAATGGCCCAATCCAGGCAGTGTTGTTTGATGATGTCGGAGAGAGCCATGCGTTCGAAATGGGTGAGCTTCTTGGAGTCCATGACGCCGGGGTAATCCCTTCCCGGCTCGAGAATCACGGCGGCCGCGACCAGCGGACCCGCCAGGGGACCTCTCCCCACCTCGTCTATCCCGGCAATCGGGGTTTTGGGGTAATTCACGTCGTGGGCGAGGAGGGGGTTCACGCCCGCGGCGGGGACGCCCATGAGGTAATCGCCGAGGGAGGATTCGAGGATTATGCGGTCTTTTTTCGTGGACCCTCTTCTGCGTACCATGGATGACGTGACCTCCTCCGAACCCGGTTCAAGGGTTGCGACGGGGTTGACGCGCGAAACCCCGTTTCGAAAAGACGAAATTTTTCGGGTTTGTCAGGGGAGGTGTTTGTTTTCGCGGTTCCGCCAAGGGGGCCGCCCCGTTCGGGGCGCCGCCGGGGATTTGGTCCGTTTCCGGGTTTGGCGGTTGATTCCGGGGGATTGTCTGGGGCTTTCGCGGGCCGGTGAGGCTCCCCGGGCGGGGGACGGGTTTTGCCGAAAACGGAAAAACCCTTGGGAGCGGGCGCGCGAAAAGCCCCGAACCTTCCCGGAATCGGCACGCAATTCCTCCCTGATGGGGAAAACTATATCATATTTTCGCCGAAAATGGAAAAAAACGAGCGGGTCTAAGATAATTTCGGCGAAAACCCTCGGGTTTTCCTCAAAAAACGGACGAATCGCGAAAAAAAGGTTCGGGGCTTTATTGGCGTCACTTGTTGTAGAGCTTTTTGGTCCTGACCTTGGCGGCCTTTCCTCTCAGGGCTCTCAGGTAATACAGCTTGGCGCGGCGGACCCTCCCGAGGGTCACGATTTCTATCTTGTCCAGGGCGGGGGAGTTCATGGGGAAGATGCGCTCCACTCCCACGGAATAAGAGATCTTCCGGACCGTGAAGGAGGAGCCCATGCCCCCCCTGCGAATTCTTATCACCACGCCCTTGAAGATCTGGACGCGCTCTTTTTCGCCTTCCTTGATCCTGACGTGAACCGCCACGGTGTCCCCGGGCTTGAAGGAGGGAAAGTCCAAACGGACCTGCTCCCGGTCCAGGACGTCTATTATGTGTCCGTGGGACCTGAAGGTGTCTCCGATGTCGGTGGCCTTCAGGCCGAACGGGATGGGCGTTTTTTGTTTGGGGGCTTTGGCTTCCCGTTTTTCGGCGGGAGCCGCCGCGACTTCCCCGCTTTCCCCGGGGATGTTGATGTCGTTGTTTTCGGACATGGCTCGAGAGTGGTTACTCCTTCAAAAAATCTGAAAATTTGATGAAAAAACGCGAAAAAGGAGGAAATCCCCCCGAAAGCGCCGTCGAAACGTTCCGTTCCCGGCCGTTGGGCGAAGAAACCCCGACCCCGGAAAAGAGGCTTTCCATATTATCCGTACGGCCCTTAAATAGCAAGGCCTTTTTCGGTGGCCCGGCCCGTCGGCCTCGCGAGACCGCGGGGCGGGCGACGCGTCGGGCTACCCGGCGGGAAGGCCCGGAAAGGCGCGATTGGGAGCCGCCCGGGAGAAAGAGCCGAAATCGGGCGTTTCACCCCGCGGGGAATGACTCTTATAGCATTTCGGGGGGGATTCGGGCAACCCGGATTCGAGCCGGGTTTGGTCCCCGTTTTCGGGGCTTTGACCCTGTTTTTCGGGGGTTCGGGCCCCTTTTCGGGGGTTCGCGGACCGCTTTTCGAGGGATCGGGCCCTTTTTCAGTCGGATCGGGCCTTTTTTTCCGGGAACCGCCTCATGGGGCACTCGGCCTTGCAAAGGGCGCAGCTCGAGAAACCCTCGGGAGAGTGGAAGAAGATCCCGGTGCTG
>JAITKT010000232.1 GCA_031278225.1 Deltaproteobacteria bacterium | reverse complement strand
CGATCCCGAAGATTCGCCCGGACGAACGTTTTGACCTGATTGGCCAAGGCGTTTCGGCCGGTGATTTTAAAACGGACGCCGTTGCGCGCTCCCTTTAAAGGAGGCTGACGGCGTCTTGTTTTTTGACGTTTGTCCCGTCCCCGGCTATCTCCTGATCCAAACGATCGGATAGTTCACGATGAGGATTCCGAAAATTATGAGGACAACGGGAGCGACACAATACCAAACCGCCGCGTTCGGGATTTTTTGGGGCGTCGTTCCGGTTTCCTTGTGTCGCGCGTGATAATGAAGAATGAGGCCGTAAAGCCAAATCCCGAGCAAGGCCCCGGGAAGGCCGAACAGAAAGATTATGACTTTCGCCGCGGTCCCGGGTTCGTAACGCATCGTGGTTTTGAAAATCCCCGGATGGGCGCGGACGACGAGACTCGCGACAACGCTCGCCGCGGCGCACGGGATGAATTTCAGGACTCCGACCCGTTTCGCGAGGGACGAAAAGAAGTTGACGAAGCCGTCGGAGAACTTCGCCCCGATTCCGGTTTTATCGGCGTCCGGGCTTTGCGCGTCTTCCCCGTCGTCCGAGGCTTCCGCGTCTTCCGCGTCGTCCGAGGCTTCCGCCTCTTACGTCGTTTCTTCCGTGCTCACGGTTTCGCCCGTGTCCTCACCGTCCGTCGTCGCCTTGGGGCTGACGGCGTTTTTCGTCAACTCCCGGGAAGCGGTGTTTGTCGCCTTCGTTTCCTCGGGGGAGACCGGCGTCCCGGGGGAGGTTTCTTCGGTCGCCGTGCCGTCTTCGCGTGTCATGAATGCCTCCGGGCGACGGACGTTTCGCGTTTCGCGAAGCGACCGTCAATTTTCGCCTTGATGAATTTCAGTGCCTGACGGAGCGTTGAAATCGAAAGACGCGCGAGTCCCGCGGACGAAAGGGACAATTCGCCCCCAAGCGTCGCGGAAGGCTCGCCCGGGCAACGCTTTTCGGCCCCCCGCCGACGCGGGGGAAGGGGATGACGCGGATGACGCGGAGCCTCGCGCGACGCCGTTTGATTGTGCCGCGAGTCTCTCGAATAATCGACGGTACCCGCGACAATCCCCGGGAAAAGCCTTCGGGCTCCGGCTTTGGCCGATAGCGAACGAGTTTCCCGAAGACCGCGACGCCTGATGTTTCGTCCGTTCGGCCGCGCGCGATGGCGTTTTCGCGCGAGGTCGGGCTTCGGTCCGTTTCACCCGAGCTCTTCCAAGGCCTCCATGTTCTTCTCGTAGTCCCGTTCCAGGTCCCGTTCTTCTTGTTTCAACCGGTTTTTCTCGGCCACCAGCTCTTTTAATTTTTCCCCGTCCCGGTAGGTCAGGGGGTCGGAGAGGATGTCGTCCAATTCCCTAATCCTTTTTCCCGTCTCCGCAAGCCTCGTTTCGTTTTCTTCCATGGCTTTTTCGAGTCTTTTCCTCGTTCTTCGGGTCTCTTTGTCCCGGGATTCGTCCCGCTTCCGGGGATTCTTTTCTTCCGGGATTTTGGGGGTGATTTTGGGGTCCGGTTTCGGGGCGAGTTCGGCTTTGAGGCGTTCCTCCTCCTCCATTTTTTTGAGCCAGATGTCCTGGTAATCGTCCCAGTCGCCGGGGTAGACCTTCAATTGACCGTCCTCGATGATGCCCACGGAGGTCACGAGTTTGTTCATGAAGTGCCTGTCGTGGCTGATCATGACCATGGTTCCGGCGTAGTCGGCCAAGGCCTCTTCCAGCATCTGCCTTCCGGGGATGTCCAGATGGTTCGTGGGCTCGTCGAGGAGGAGGAGATTGGGGGCCCGCATCATGATTTTCGCGAGAACGAGCCTCGTCTTTTCCCCGCCCGAGAGGACCTTGACCTTCTTGTGGATGTCGTCCCCGGGGAAGAGGAAGGAGGCCAAAATCGACCTTTGGGACCCGATGGTGAGGTCCCCGGCGGCGGAGGCGAACTCCTCCGAAACCGTGAGGTCCGGGGACAGGGCCTCCGTCTGAAACTGGGTGAAGTAACCCGCGTCGACGTTTTGGCCGAGTTTTCTCACTCCGTCGTCGGGGTTCGCGACGCCCGCGATCATCTTCACGAGGGTGGATTTGCCCCTGCCGTTGGGTCCCACGAGGGCCAGGCGATCCCCCCTCCGGAGATTCAGGTTCAGGTCGGAAAAGACCACCAGGTTTCCGTAGCTCTTCCTGACGTTTCGAAACTCCAAAACCGCTTCCGGACCCCTGCGGCCCACGGGGAGCTCCAGCTTGAAACTCTTTTCCGAGTCCCGCTCGGGCGGCGAAAGCCTGTCAATCTTTCCCAGGGCCTTCACCCTGCTCTGGGCCCTTCTCGCGGTGGTGGCGCGGACCCTGTTCTTCTCGATGAATTTCTCCATCTGTTTTATGCGGTCTTGTTGATTCAGAAAGGCCGATTCCTCGGTCCGGAGCCTCAGGGCCTTGATCTCCAGGAAATCCGCGTAGTCGCCCTGATAAGTGTCGGCCCTGCCGTTCCGGAGCTCTATTATCTTGTTCGCGACGTTGTTCAGAAAAACCCTGTCGTGGGACACGAGGAGGAGCGCCCGGGAGGTGTTTTTGAGGTAGCCTTCCAGCCAGATGAGGCTGTCGAGGTCGAGGTGGTTCGTGGGCTCGTCGAGGATCAGAAGGTCCGGTTTCGCGAGAAGGATCCTCGCGAGAACGGCCCTCATGATCCAGCCCCCCGAAAACTCGGACATGTCCCTTTCGAAATCCCATTCCGAAAAACCCAGGCCCCCCAAAATTTTCTTGGCCGAGGCCTCCTTTTCCCAGCCCCCGAGCCGCTCGAACTCGTGCATCAGACGCCCCTGTTTTTCCGCGAGCGCGACTATCTCGTCCTCCGGGAGGGGGTGGCGGCCGAGGTCGTTAAGCTTCCTTTCCACCTTTTTCAGGGCCTCCTCGATCCCGCGGTATTCGGGGTCCGTGTCGAGGACGAGGTCCATGAGGCTCTTTCCGGTTCGCGCGAGTATCTCCTGGGGGAGGTAACCGATTTTCAAATTTTTGAGCTTCGTGACTTGGCCCGCGTCCGGTTCCTCCTCTCCCGTGATGAGACGGATGACGGTCGTTTTTCCCGCGCCGTTGCGGCCCACGAGACCGACGCGCTCGTTTTCCCCCACCGAGAGGGTCACGCGGTTCAAGACGTCCTGACGTCCGTGAAAGCGGCTGACTTCCGAAAAAGAAACCAAAGACATGGAATGACTCTCGGGGGGCGGTTTGGCGCCCGCGTCAAAAAAACCGCGTCCGGGGCGGACCCCGGGGCGCGGGGAAAAAAAAGGGAGGGGGCTCGCGCCCGCGTTCCCGTCAACGGATGAAGGCGGGAAGGTGGTGGCGGGCGATGTCCCTGAATCTGTACAGGTCCTCCGGACCCGGCTGGTCGGGGTGATTGGCCATGAACCCCGGAGTGAAGACGGTTTGGGGCTTGAACTTCTGGAGATAGAGGGGCGCGTCCCCGGTCGCGGCCCTGGCTATGGCCTCCACGGAATCGTCGTTCACGAAGGGGGCGGCGGCGGTGGTCCGGAACTCGTGGGGGCGGCCCAGGCGTTTCAGGAGGTTTATGGTTTCCATGACCCTTTCGGTCTCTTCCGGGGGCCCGAGTTCGGGGGGGTAGGCCCGGGGGTCGGCCTTGATGTCCAGGGCCACGTAGTCGACCAAATGTCTTTCCAGAAGGTCTTTGATCGTTTCCGGTCTGGAGCCGTTGGTGTCGAGCTTCACCTTGTAGCCGAAACCCTTCACCTTCAGGATGAATTCCGGAAGGTCCGCGACGACGGTGGGTTCACCACCGGAGATGACCACTCCGTCCAGGAGTTTCACCCGGGTTTTCAAAAACTCCAAAACCCCGTCCTCGTCCATGAGGGTCCCGAAAGGACGGACGAGGTCGGGGTTGTGGCAGTAGGGACAAAAAAAGTTGCAGCCTTGGGTGAAAACGACGGCGGAAACACCTTTGGGGTAATCCAGGGTCGATACTTTATTTAGACCTCCCACTCTCAATTTTTTTCGGTTCTCCTTCCCGGATCTCCTCCGGCCCCCCGGACGAAACCGAGCGTTTTTCCGCCCGGGCGTCCCGCTCGGCCGCGGCCTCCCCGGGGCCCGCGTAGGTCTTGCGGAGCGCGAACTCCCGCTTCTTGCCGTCGTTCCAGCGTCCCACCGGCCTCAGGTAACCCACCACCCTGGAATAGACGTCGGTCTCCGTCCCGCAGTGGGGGCAGGCGGGGTGCTCGCCCGCGACGTAGCCGTGGGTGGGGCAGACCGAGAAGGTGGGGGTCAGGGTGAAGTAGGGGAGCTTGAAGTTTTCCGTGATCTTCCTGACCAGGGACTTGACCACGTCGGGGTCCCGAATCTCTTCCCCGAGGTAGGCGTGCAGGACCGTTCCCCCGGTGTAGGCCGCCTGCAGGGGGTCCTGATGCTCCAGAACCTCGAAGAGGTCGTCGCCGTGGTCGACCGGAAGAAGGGTGCTGTTGGTGTAGAAGGGCGCGAAGGTCTTCTTCTCCTCCGGGTCGGAGGGCACCCTTCCGTTCGCGAAGATCATGTCCCCGAACTTGTCGCGGTCGATCCTCGCGAGCCTGTAAGAGCAACCCTCGGCGGGCGTGGCCTCGAGGTTGAAGAATTCCCCGGTCTCCTCCTGGATGTCCGCGAGCTTGTCGCGCAGGCGCTCGAGGACCCTCACCCCGAAGGCCCTGCCCCTTGGGGTCGCGATGGTTTCGCCGAAGAGGTTCAGGCAGGCCTCGTTGCCGCCCAGGACGCCTATGGTGGAGAAGTGGTTGGACCAGAACTTCCCGGTGCACTCGCTCACCTGTCTCAGGTAATAGCGGATGTAGGGGTAGAGGCCGTGTTTGGTGAACCTCTCCAGTTCCTTCCTCTTGATGGTCAGGCTGTCCTTGGCGATGTCCACCAGGCGGTCAAGGCGTTCCATGAACTCGCCCTCGTCCCGGGAGATCTTTCCCAGGCGGGGGAGGTTTATGGTCACCACGCCCACGCTCCCGGTCAGGGGATTGGAGCCGAAGAGGCCGCCCCCCTTCTTGCGGAGTTCCCTGTTGTCCAGCCGGAGGTGGCAGCACATGGCCCGCGCGTCCTCGGGGTTCATGTCCGAGTTCACGTAGTTGGAGAAATAGGGGATCCCGAAGTGACCGGTCATCTTCCAGACGGGTTCCAGATTGGGGTTGTCCCAGTCGAAACCCTTGGTAATATTATAGGTCGGGATGGGAAATGTAAAGACTCTGCCCCGGTTGTCGCCATTGGTCATGATCTCGGCGAAGGCCCTGTTGATCACGTCCATTTCGGCCTGGTAATCGCCGTAGACCGTGTCCCCGGGAACACCGCCGATGATGACCGGGGTGTTCTTCAAAAAGGAGGGCGGGTTGAGGTCCATGGTGATGTTGGTGAAGGGGGTCTGGAAACCCACCCTCGTGGGGACGTTGATGTTGAACACGAACTCCTGCGTGACCTGGAGCACGTCCTTGTAGGAGAGCTTGTCCGCCCTCACGAAGGGGGCGAGGAGGGTGTCGAAGCTCGACACGGCCTGGGCCCCGGCCGCCTCCCCCTGGAGGGTGTAGAAGAAGTTCACCAGCTGCCCCATGGCCGAGTGGAGGTGCTTGGCCGGGGCGCTCTCCATGTTGCCGGAGATCCCCTTGAAGCCGCTCTTCAGGATGTCCATGAGGTCCCAGCCCACGCAGTAGCCGGCCAGGAGGTTCAGGTCGTGGATGTGGAAATCCCCGTTCGAGTGGGCCTCCCGGATGGGTTCCGTGTATATGTGGTGGAGCCAGTAGCGGGTCGTGACCGCGGAGGCGATGTAGTTGTTCAGGCCCTGGAGCGAGAACCCCATGTTGCTGTTTTCGTTCACCTTCCAGTCGATGAGGTTCAGGTATCCCTCCATGAGCCGGGAGGAGCCGAGCTCGGCCAGCGAGCGGTTCTGCGCCCTCTGGGAGCGGTACAGTATGTAGGATTTAACGGTCGCGAAGTAACCGGCCTCGTGGAGGGACTGCTCCACGAGGTCCTGCACCGACTCCACGTCAAGGGGTCCCGGCGAATCGAGCTTGTCTATCTTGGACAGGACCTTGAGCGTGAGCATGGTGGAAACGGAGGAGTCGAACTCCCCCGTGGCTTTCCCCGCTTTGGTGATGGCGTTCGTGATCTTGACCGGCTCGAAGGCGGCCAGGCGGCCGTCTCTTTTTCTTATCTGGGTGAATAACATCGTTTGGCAGCTCCTCGTGCGGCGGGCCCGCGGGGTGGTGCCCCCGCGCGTCCTTTCGGGCGTTGTCGGTCCCGCCCGGCTCATGAATCCGGGGCTCGTCGCGATCGGGTCGCGGGCGCGACGGCCCGCGGCGGTCCCCCGGGTATTGACTGTCGATTGTTCCCGGAAAAAAACGAAATAATCCCGACGCCGAGGCGTCGGCGGGCGGCGGGGCCGATTTTTGAAGTCCCCGCTTCGGTCATGAATTCCATGACGGTTTCGCCGGAACTTGATGTCCGACGACGATGACGGACCCTCTCCCCAATCCGCGAAAAAGAGCTCCGCGGCCGGTTTTGTCGAGGGCGTGAGTCGTATGTGGTCGAGTGAGAAAAAGGCGGCTCGGCGAAAACCCGTCCCGGCCCGCGGGGGCGGCGCCTCGCGGGAAGAGCGTCCGCGAACGGAAAATGTTTTCGCCGGTGTTGAGACGGCTCTCGAAAAAAACAATGACGCCGATGACCGGGCGGTTTGAAAAAGCCCGAAAAAGCCGGTTTGGGGTTCGCGTCCCGAAAAAGGACCCGCGCCAAGGGGCCCGGGGCCCGTTCAAAACCGGTTCAAAACCGCGGTCGAAATTGTTTAAAGATTGTCGAAAAACAAGGACCCGAAAGGCCGAGGGGGGAAAAATCTCCGCCCGCGAACGTTTTTACGGGGACCCGCGGGGAACCGGGGGGATCGGAAGGCCGGATCCGAAGGGGCTTCCCGGGGGGGCACATATTGTGTGTCTATATCAATTGGTAGAGTTGAAAATCAAAGCCACCATATATTGCGGATAAAAAGCCCGAACCCCGGGGAGCCCCGGACCCTCGAGTCCCCCGGCGGCGAGGCCGCGACGTCGGGTCGGGGGGAAGGGTCCGCGGCTTCCGACACCGCGTTCGCGTCAGAGTGAGAAATTTATCCGACGGGGTAAGAATATAAAATCCTCAAAGGAGAGTCAAGGATTATTTTTCCCCTTTAATTCGAAAAAAAGGGCTTGGGGACGCGAAAGAAAAACGATCCCGGCGTGGGAGCTCGACTTCGAAGGCTAAAATAAAATTTTTCCCGCAGCCGTTGACTTTTGAAAGAAAAAACTCGTGAAATCGAACGGTTGCGCGGGGTTTGTTTTTGAGAAAAAAACGCCCGAATCGCGACTTTTCCCCATGACCGAATCCGAACACCCGACCCTTTGAAATTGTCCCGGCACGGAAAAATTTTTCGGACGCGGGATGAAAAAAATGATAAAGCCGTTAATTCAAAGATTTATTCGCCCGCCCGGGATTCGACGGGGGAAAAAGCCTTGTGGCGAACCTGGGAACGTAAGCCATGTTGTGTCATTCGTTTAAATGACCACCTTATATGGTGGTTTTCGGGCTTTCGGACGCCCGAAAAACGTCCGTCGCGCTCCCAAGACTCCCCGGCCGGCGTCCGGGGACGCGAAAAGCCGGGGATCCGGGGCCCCGGGGACCCGAAAACGGACGCCCGGAACCCGAATCCGCGCGCGCCCGGGAAATCCGCCGGGGTCCCCGCCGAAAAGGGCCGGAAAGGGGAAAACCCCGGGGGGGTCGCGAAAACCGCCGGGCGCTCCGAAACCCGCGTCGACAAAGCCCCGGAGGTATTCCTTCCGGCGTCCGGGGAGTTCCCTCGCCCCCGCCCCGCGCGACCCCGCGGGGGGTTAGGAAGGAGGCCCGGCCGCCTCTTTTTCGGGTCGCAAACGCCGGTAATTTTCTAAATATGAAAAAGCATATCCATAAATGTTGTATGATTTTTGAAACGCCACACAAGTCACCGGGAATCTCGGTGATATCAACATATGGTATGGTTGGTATGAACTTCCGTCGCCGTTGGGGCGCCGGATCCGGTGTGCCTGCCCTTCCCGGGACCGGTTTCCCCTTCCGGGGTCCCCCGGGATTCTCCCTTTGTCCTTTCGGGAAAACTTTGGTTTTGAACAATCCGAGAAAAAATTCCGGCGAAAAATTGTTCAGCCGATGTTCAAAACCCGATTAAATTTTTTCCGCATTTCGCGTCCCGCCGACCCGCGACATGGGGAGGCCCAATCCCCGGCGGGAAAACGATTTCTCTTTCCCGACGGCTTCCGGGGCCGCCCGCGAAAAACCGCTCCGAGGGGCCGCCGGCCAAATCCGGCGCGGGTTTCGAATGTTTTCGAAAGATTGTTCAAAATCCCGCGCCCTCCGTTTTCTGGACCCCGGAAAAAGGAATCCGAAAGGGGGCCGCGGCCGGAAAGGGCCCGTCTTCGCTTTCAAAAGGGCGGTTATTGGGATATAGTTTTCGCGTCTTCGGCGTCCGCGCGACGCCCGCGCCGTTCCCTTCCCCCGTTTTCCATTCCGGTTTCGAAAACGCCGAAACGGGAATCGACCCAATCGACCCAATCGGGGGAACAAACCGAATCGAGGGAAAAAATGAAGAAGATTTGCCGCCCGCTGATTCTCCCCTTTCTCGCCATGTTCTTCGGCTTCCTCGGGGCTTTCGCGCAAGACTTGGCCCGAGACGCCTTGGGAGCCAAAAACGCCCGCGCCGACCAGGGCGAAATCGCGGCCGCCGGCTCGGCCCCGGGGGGCGGCCCCGCCCCGGGACCCGCGGCCAAACCCAACCCGGGGGGGAGCGCCTTGGTCGCGGGGGAACTGAGACTGGTGGACGAGACCGGACGCACCAGACTTCTCATGACGCTCGTGAGGGGGAAACCGAGGCTCTTCATGCTGGACGAGGGGGGAGAATATCGTTTGGAGATGGGACTCGGGGCGGACGGGGAGCCGCACGTGTGGCTCAGGGACTCCGACGGGGCGAGCAAGGTGCAGCTGGCCCTGTCCTCGAGGGGCATTCCGTCCCTGACGCTCGCGGATCAAAACAAAAAGGAAAGGGCCGTTCTCGCCTTGAGCAAAGAGGGGGAACCCACCCTCATCATGAGGGACAACGCCGGGAAGGACAGGGTGGCCATCTGGAGAAACAAGTCCGCCGAGGGCATGGCCCTGGCGGACAAGAACGGCAAGCCCATTTTGATGATGAGCGCCGAAGACGGGGAAAGGGCGGTCTTCGACATCTATTGAGGCCCCCGATCGCGAAAAAAGCCCGGGAGGCGGCCGTCGCCCCCCGGGCTTTTTTGACGAAAAGAGGAATGTCTTAGATTGTTCGGATCCGCGGCCAACGCGCCCGCGGGATTGCCGACGGTTAAATCAGGGCCGCCAGGGGGTCCACTATCAAGGGAATGCCGTACTCGTCGTCGGGGGATTGTTCCCCCGCGTCGCCCGTTCCGGAATCCTTCGCGGGTTCGTTAGCGGGTTCCTTAGCGGGTTCCTTCGCGGGCTCCTTCGCCGGCTCCTTCGAGCCGTCGGGAGCGGGAGTTTCCGGAGCGGCCGGGGCCGCGGTGTCGGCCGGGGTCGGGGCTTCGGGACCGGAAGCTTCGGGGGAAGCTCCGGCGGTGGCTTCCGGGGAAGCCGGGAGGGTGACTTCCCGGGCTTTGTCGAAGATGAGATCCAAAACGTTCTTCTCCGGGACCTCTCCCGCGGGGGCGGCCGGGGTTTCCGCCGGGGTTTCGGCCGGGGTCCCGGTCCGTCCTTCCGGTGTCGTCGCGGCGGTCCCCGCGGTCTCGGCCGTTTCGTCCGGGGTCGCGGGGGCGAACAAGGCCGAATCGCCGTCCTTCGCGAT
>JAITKT010000129.1 GCA_031278225.1 Deltaproteobacteria bacterium | reverse complement strand
TACGTTGAGTTTCAGTGACCTGTATTCCCACTGCCCGATGTCTTCTTTGGTTATCTCAATATGATGAGAATTATCCATCTGTCGTTATTCCTCCGCCTGATATTGAGTTTTTCGCAAAGACACCAGTTCTTTTTGGCGGGTAACCGCTTGCTCGACATCTTTCTTCGTGTACATGCGCCGGCCTTCAAGAATGCACTGTTTTATCACGTCGAGAGCCGCCTTTTCCACGTCGGAATGAGAGAAATTCTCTATATCAATCGCAAACTCGGTGATAATACTCTCCGAACCTTTGAATTGCTTTAGTTTCAGATTAAACAGCCGCATTCTTTCGTTGTTGTCCGGCATGTCAAATAGCAACGTGCTGTCAAAACGCCGCCAAACGGCATAGTCGAGCGACCGCTCAAAATTTGTCGCCGCGATGACCAAAGATCGTCCTTTAAAATTATCAATCTGTTGCAAGAAAGTATTGACAACGCGCTTGAATTCGCCGTGTTCGTACCGGTCGTAGCGACTGCGCGCTATCGTGTCAAACTCGTCAAAAAGCATGACGTAGCTGTCGCCATTGGCGAAGTCAAACACTTTTCTGATGTTTCCGGCAGTTTCCCCCAAGTATGATGAAACAATCGCGTCAAAGCGCACATACAAGAGAGGCAGTCTTATCTCCGCCGCCATCGCCCCGGCGGTCACGGTTTTGCCGCAACCGGGCGGGCCATAAAACAAAACCCGCCTAGTCGGCCACACGCCATTACACATAAGGACATCCCAATTGGAGAATTCCCTGATAATCCGCTCAATCTTTTGCCTGTTGTCCTTCGTGATGACGATATCAGAAAGAGTTTTTTCGGGATAGACGATTTCATACAATGGGGCTTCCCGCTCTTTTTCGTTGCTCTTTACTTCGACTGCGGACAGTGCGGTCATGTTCTTTGGTATGAACGCGGACTCTTTGTTTAAAATCATGCGAAGCTCCTCCGCCAAAGCGCCGTGGTTCTTCTTGCGTTCGTCTTCTATTATTTCGTTGGCGGTCTTGACGAATCCGTCGCGGTCATTCGTCTTGAAGCCGCTGAACAGCTTCTTGAGCAAATCGGCTCTTGCCATAACCCGGTTCCTCCCGATTCGATGCCATTTGATGCCCGGAATGCCAATGGACACCCGCAGCGCCTTGTCCGTTATGGCAGTCAGCTCTCCTCGTAAACTTCAAAGATACGATGATGCCTTTGGTCCGGCAATGCTCCCCAAAAACCGTTTCAAGCCGACCCGCGAGGACAATGCGTTCCTTTTCCGTCCGTCAAACGTCGCGCGGTTTGTCTTTGCTTCCCTCGCGAACTCGCGCCGGTCCGTTCCCCGGCCGGCCCGCACCGGCTTGACGCGCTCAATGAAAGTCACGTCACCAAGCCCTCCTTTCGGGCATACCAAAACATTTTGCCTATTAACATACGCCATCGGTTTTGTCAACACCGTTTCCCAAGCCCCGGCGCGTCGACGACGGAACCGTTTTCGCCGACGCGCCGGGAACGACCCCTTCAAAGAGGATTCCGCCCTTCCCCGGAATCGACGTTTGCGGCGCCCGTGCCGAAACGGTTAAGAAAAACCCAAGAATCGATTTCGGAAACGGGAACGAAAAAGAAAACGGGCGACCCCTCGGATTTTCGTCCAATCCGCGGTTCGCCCGTTTTTTTTCGATACCCCCCCCCGGTTTTCCCGGCCGTTTTCAGGGGATGTAACTTATGCACCTGAACTTGTGGGGTTCCCTCAGGTATTTCCTCTCTTTCAGGATGTCGTATCCCAGGGGGACCCTTCTTTCGCCTTCCCTGTTCGCGAAGACGAATTCGTTCGGGGTCGAGTGGAGCTTCAAAAGTCCCTTGCGGAAGGGGACTATGTCGTAATACTCGGGTTCGACCAAGAAGTTTCCGTCGAGGTCCACCGCGCCGGTCTTGTCCATGGTGATCTTGGCCAAATACCTTCCCATGAGGGTGAGCTTGTGGTCGTGTTTGGGTTCCCGGATCCAGTTGCCCTGTTCGTTCACCACCCCGTACTTGCCGTTCCGGTCCCGGGCCACGGCGAGCCCGAGGTCGCCCCGGAAGGGCCAGAGCCTGTCGAAACCCGGGGCTATCATCATCTTTCCGAACTTGTTCACGGCTCCGTAGCCCCGGTCGCCGTCGCGCACCACGGCCATCCCGTTGTCGGAGAAGTTTTCCATGTGGTCGTAGATCGTCGGGACCCCGAAGGCGCAGTCCGCGTCTATGGCCCCGAACTTGCCGGCGAGGTCCCGGACCACCGCCATCCCGTCGGGGGTGAAATCGTTTATCTGGGAAAACCGGGGCTCCAACCTCCAGTTTCCCTCCTCGTCAATCAGGCCGCAACTCTTGCCGTCGACGAAGGCCGCGGCGAGACCGTTGGTGAAAAAGCCCTTTATGTATTGAAACTTCGGCTCTATCGCCCAGTTACCCTCCTCGTCGATGGCCCCGTAGATCTCCTTTCCCCTTTTGACCCCCGCCACGGCGAGCCCGTTTTCGGCGAAATCCCAGAGATAATCGAACTCGGGCGGTATGACGAAGCGCCCCGATTCGTTCAGGGCCCCGTACTTGTACTCGTCGGTTATGACGATGGCGAGGCCGTTCGCCGAGAACCTTTCGAACACCCGGAGCCGGAAGGGAAAGAGGACCTTCCCGTCAAAGTCGACGAGTCCGCACTTGTTTTTCTCGTCCCTCGCGATGATCGTCCTTTTGGAGGTGACCCCCGAGATGCCCGCGTGAATCGGGGGGACCACCCAGTCGCCCCCGTCGTTCATGACCCCGGTCTTGCCGTTGACGTCTTTGACCACCGCGAGGCCGTCGGAGCTGAAGCTTCCGATTTCCAGGTGTTCGGGCCGAATCGTCCAATTGCCGTCCGCGTCCACCACCCCCTTGAGGCCGTTCGCGGAGACGGCCCTCAGGCGGTCGTCGGAAAGCCATTCCTCGGTCGAGCGGATGGCCGGGTCCGGGTCGCGAACGACGTTGCCGTCCGTGTCCACCAAAACGCAGTTCCCCTCCCGGAGCACCCAGGCGGTGCCCGCGGCGGAGAAGGGATTGGCCGCCTCGAAAACCGGCTCTATCGCCCATTTTTTCTCGTTGTCCGCGTAGCCGTACAAGCCGTTTTCAGCCCTTTCCGGATGGATGACGGGGTTGTTCGCGGTTTCGCCCCAATCCGGAAAATCGACGTCCCCGACGCCGACCGGGTATTCCAGGGCATGAGCTTTTTTCGCGGCGAAAAGGACGGAAGCTGCGCGGATCGCGAGGCGGCAAATCAAAAACCGAAAAGACATGTCAATCACTCGTTCAAAACGTCGGGGACGCGACGCCGGAAGCCTTGGCCGACAAATCGCGAACCCGGAAAATTATCGAAAAACCGGCCGAAACCCGAAAAAAAGGTTCCCGAAAGCCCCGGGATCCCCGGGATGGCGAATCGGAAGCCCGCGAAAGCCCGAAAGCTTTTTTGGATAATCGCGAAAAAACGCGGCGGAATCAATAAAGCCGGAAACGAAGACCTTTCTCCCGAAGGAACTATCGTTAGTTAACCGTATTGACCAACTTTTTCGGTCGCGCCAGGGGAAAATTCGCCGGTTTTCCGTAAGGCCGAAAAACGGGCGACGGTTCCGAGCCGCGACACGCGAAGGATTATAACAAAGCGTCCCGTCCAAGGCAAGCCTCGGCCGACGTCGTTCGCGGCGCGAACGTTCTTTATTGGCGGACGCACTGAAATTTTTTTGTGATTATGAAGATTTTTCTTTCAAAGACAAAAAAAATCAGGACCAGCGAAATCCTCAGCCGGAGCGCCCGTTTC
>JAITKT010000123.1 GCA_031278225.1 Deltaproteobacteria bacterium | reverse complement strand
AGGACGTCGTCCATGGTGTGGACGGGGATTATCTCGAGGTCCGGGGGGAGGTCCTTTCGGAATTCGGAGATGTCCTCGAGGTTGCGTTCGGGGACGATGACGGAGTTCATGCCGGCCCTTTTGGCGGCGAGGAGTTTGTCCTTCAGGCCGCCGACGGGGAGTATCGGACCCCTTAAGGTTATTTCGCCGGTCATGGCCAGATCCGATCTTATTTTCCTGTTCGCGGCGAGGGAGACGATGACCGTCGCGAGACAGACCCCGGCCGAGGGACCGTCCTTGGGGATGGCGCCCTGGGGAAGATGAACGTGGAAGTCCCGGTCGAGGAAGAAGGAGTCGTCGAGGTTCCAGTCTTTGGCCCTGGAACGGACGAGGCTTATGGCCGTCCGGGCGGACTCAATCATCACGTTTCCCAGGTGGCCGGTGAGACTGATTCTTCCGCAACCGGGCATGACCGCGGCCTCGACGAGCATTATTTCCCCGCCCTCGGGGGTCCAGGCGAGACCCGCGACCACGCCCTCGAGGTCTTGTTTTTCGGGGAGTCCGGGCCTCCGGAAGGGAGATCCGAGGATTCCGGGGAGGTCCTTCGTTTTCAGTTCTTTTTCGAATTTTCGGCCCTCGGCCTTGGCGAGGGACCTCGATCCGGCGAGGGCCGAGATCGCCCGGGAGAGTTCCCGGACTCCCGCCTCGCGGGTGTGGCGGTCAATGACGGTCGCGAGGGTGTCGTCCGAGAGGATGAGATCGTCGGGCTCGAGACCGTGTCGTTTCAGTTCTCCCGGTAAGACGTGACGCCTGGCGATTTGAAGCTTTTCCTCTTGGGAGTAGCCCGGGATCCTTATGATTTCCAGACGGTTTTTCAGGGGGTCCGGGATGTTTTCCGGGACGTTCGCGGTGATGACGAAGAGGACCTTGGAAAGGTCGAAGGGCATCTCCAGAAAATGGTCGGTGAAGTCCCGGTTTTGTTCCGGGTCAAGGGCCTCCAGAAGCGCGGAACCCGGATCCCCCGCGGGGCCGCGCGAGAGTTTGTCGATTTCGTCCAAAAGAAAGACGGGATTGTTCGCGCCCGCCCTTCTCAGGGCCGCGATTATCCTTCCGGGACGGGCCCCCACGTAGGCCCTCCTGTGACCGCGGATCTCGGCCTCGTCCCCGATGCCTCCCAAGGAGACGCTCGCGAATTCGCGTCCGAGGCACGCGGCGACGGATTTTCCGAGGGAGGTTTTCCCGACGCCGGGGGGACCCGCGAGGCAGAGGATGGGGGTTTTCGCGGCGCCCCGGGTGAGTTTGAGGACCGCCAGGAACTCCAGGATCCTTTTTTTGACCTTTTCGAGGCCCCAATGGTCCCTGTCGAGGATCTGGCGGGCTTTGGCGAGATCCGGGGTTTCGAAGTCGTCGTCACCCTCCCAGGGGAGTTCCGCCAACCACTCCAGATAATCCAGGATTACCCCGCGTTCGGAGCCGAAAGGGGCCGAGTGACGGAGTCTTTCCGTTTCCCTTTCCGCCACCTTCCGGACCCGTTCCGGGAGTTTGGGGGAGGCGAGTTTTTCCCGGATTTCGGGAAAGAGGGCCGAGAGGCCGTCCGCTTCGGCGGGGAGGTCTCGCGCGGGGTCGGTTGTCGGTTTCCCGGACGTTTTATCCGCCGTTTCCCCGGTCGTTTTTCCCGCCGTTTCGATTGCCGGGAGCCTTTCCGGGGTTTCGGGGGCGCGGGGGGCGGCGGGGGCGTCGTCGTCGGTGACGTTCGCGAAGGGAACCCCCTTGAGGAGGAGTTCCATGACCCTCAGGTAGCGCTCGGCGACGTCGGAGAGGATGGCGTATTCGCCCCTTACCCGTCCCGTGACGTCAAGGGTGGCCATGACGTAGTCCGGGGGAAGGGAGGGGCGTTTTTCGACGAGCGTTTCCAGGAGCCGGAAGTCGGACTCGAACTTCCCGTTCTTTTCCCCTGGCCCGAGAAAGAGTCTTTTCAAGTCCCCGAGGAGTTTTATAAGGGTCTTCGCGTTTTCGGGCCTTCTCTCCTTTTTGGGCGCGACCCTCATCTCGGGGAGCTCTCCCGCCCCGAGTTCGGAGAATCCCACTCTCGCGAGTCCCGAGAGGGAGAGCCGGAGTATCCCGCCCCTTTCCGTCGTTTCGACCTTGGTGAGTCTCGCCGCCACCCCCGACTGACGGAGGTCGGAGGGATAGTGTTCGTCGCCCGGGGCTTTGTCCTTTTTGGGGAGGAAAAAGGCCAGGTGCGTTTCGTAGGTTTTGTCGGGGCGGACGAGGCTCGCGAGAAAACGGCCGGGGACGAGGATTTTGGTTTCCAGAAAGGGGTACGCGTTCGCGTTGTCCGAGGGGACGAATTTCATGGTTTCCGGAAGAACTTCCCCGCGGACGTCGGGATTCAGTTTCAAGGACAGGGTTTCGGGAAGCGTTCTCGCGGAAGTCAACGTGTCCGTGTTTTTCATTTTTTTCGCTCCTTATGTCCGCTCGGGCCCCCCGCGGGTTTGAAGGGAAACAAACCCGGGGGGGGTCTTATCGTTTTTCATGTCGGCAATGTCCCTTTTTCGGGGTTCCGCGCGGGTCCCCCGGAGGTCCATTGGAGGTCCTTTGGAGGTCCTTTGGAGGTCCCGCGCGGTCGGTCGGAGGCGTCGGGGACGGCGACGGCTGAGCCCGGGCCGCGCGAGACGCGTGAAAGCCGCGACGGGGGAAACCCCCGCGCGTAAAGAGGGCCCGTGAAAAACGGGCGCGGGAGACCGCTTTCCTTCGGGGCGAAAGCGTCCGACGGCGCGTTTTCGATGAAAACGCGTCCCGGGGAAGCGGATTCGCCGGGGTAAGCCCGCGGCGGGGAAAAATTGATTCGGAGAGAACCGAATCGTGTGAGAATCCGACAAATCGTGAATTACCGAAACGCCCGCGGCGGGCGCCGGACGAAACAACGCGGTGATTCCCCGGGGGGGTTTCCGGAGTGTTCCGAAATCCAAATACGGGCTTTTAAAAAAAAATACCGTTTCAATCACTTGCCCTGAAGATAGTCATCGATTTTCGTTTGGCAAGGGGCAAATCGGAAAATAAACAAAAAATTTTTTTGACGAATATCGCGTATGTCTTTGTTTGCGTTACAGTCAGCAATTCAAAACGGCGAAAAATATTTTTGTCGTCGGCAATGGCAATATGTTGAAATAAGCGAGAACATACCAAATTTGGTGTGTTGACCCGCGATGGCGACGCGAAACGGTCGAAACGAACCGCGAAGGCGATTTTTAAAAACTTTTAAA
>JAITKT010000090.1 GCA_031278225.1 Deltaproteobacteria bacterium | reverse complement strand
AGGTGTCCACGTAGCCGTGGGCCAGGAACTTGTCGATCCAAGCCCTTTCGACGGGCAAAAAGCCCGAGGTCTCCTCGTTTTCCCTGGGCCTCGCGAGATCTATGGGGCGGTGGGCGGTGTTGAAATCCCCGCACACCACGATGGGCTTGGTCCGGCGGAGTTCGTTCGCGTAGTTCAGGAAGGCGTCGTAGTAGCCAAGCTTGTATTCGAGGCGCTCCCCGTCCTTCTGGCCGTTGGGGAAATACACGTTGAAGAAGTAGAACTTGGGGTATTCGGCGAGGATCAGGCGCCCCTCCTGGGCCCATTTCTCGTCCGGGAGCTCGTACTTCACGTCCAGCGGCTCTTTCTGGGTGTAGAGGGCCACCCCGGAGTATCCCTTTTTCTTTTTGGAGCTGCACCAGTAGCTGAGATAGTTCTCCGGGTTCAGGAGCTCGGGACCCAGCTGGCCGGGATCGGCCTTGGTCTCCTGGAGGGCTATGATCGCGGTTTTGTTCTTCTTGAGCCAGGCGAAAAACTCGGGTTTTCCGGCCACGGCCCGGATGCCGTTGACGTTCCAGGAATATAAACGAAGCATGGTCCTCTCTCGTCGGCGTCGCGGCGGGCGCCGCTCTTCGGGATTTCGTCGGGTCGCGGTGCCGACGGACCGTCCCGGGACCGGCGTCCGCGAAACCGCGACCGTTAAAAAAACATTCGGGAAAAAGGAAAAACGCGGACAAAGGTTCGGGAAAGGGCGGGCCGAAAAACAAAGCGAAAAGAAGGAGCGAGGCGGGGTGTTTGTTTTCGATGGCGCGGGGGGTTGGCGGAACGGGCGGGCGGCCTTTAGGGGGGGGGCCGTCGCCCGCGGCGGGCGACCCCGGCGAAACCGCGTCGCCGGATAAAGCGTCGCGAGGGGTTTTCCCGAGTCTTAAAGCGTCATTGTATCTTAATTTTTATGGTTTTTCCAAGATTTTTGACGTTTTTTCGACGTTTTCCCGACCTTTTTCGGGCGAAAAACCGTCTCGGGCGACCCGGAAGGGCCGTCGGGACGAAAGGAGCGAAGTGACGGAAAGACGCCGCGGGGACGAAGGGGCGGGGAAGACAAGGCGGAGAGAACGGCGGGAAAGACGGGCGAGGGAGAAGGGCCGGAAAGAATGGCCCGGGTCACCGGGGGAGGGGGACCCCGTCATTCCGAGCGGTCGGGGTCGGCCGCGAGGGCCAGGGCCTTCTGCACCCCTTCGGTGGGGAAGACGGAGTTCGAGAGGGCGGGGTAGAGCTTGTGGCGTCCGTCGGGGGTCTTGTGGATTCTGATGAAGAATTCCTGGATGAAGGACCCCTCCACGACCTTGGTGTTCAGGAGGCCTTCCCCCTTGGCGGGGTCATAGGTCAGTCCCCTGAAGATGACGGTGAGATCCCCCGTGATCCCCTTGGGATTGTAGGTTTCGGGGTCGAGATTTTCCAAAATGGCGGGTCTCATGTCCTTTGACTCCGGTTCTCCGATGTCCGGGTGGGATTTTTTCTCCCCTTCGAGGTGATAGAAGGTTTCCCGGCCCCCTTCCTTCCACTTGCGTTCGTATTTGGTGTCGAGAATCCCCTCCTTCGTCGAGAGGCTCAGGGGAAGGGAACCTCCTTCCGCCTCCTTTTCGGTCCATCGGGCCAGATTCAGGTCGTCGGTCACCATGTGGAAGCGTCCCCCGTCCGCGAGCCTGCTCGCGAGGAGCTCCATGAACGCCTTGGAAAAGAGCCTTTTGTTCGCGTGCTTCTCTTTGGGCCAGGGGACGGGGAAGAGGGCTCTGGCCACGGAAACCGATTTCTCGGGAAAGTGACGATAAAGAGTCTGGGCGGCCGGAAGACATATTATCCTTACGTTTTCCCTCGGGGGTTCGCCTATCCGTCTCAAGGCCCTTTTCACGCTGGGCCAGGCGATTTCCAAGCCGATGAAATCGTGCCCCGGCCTTTCCAGGGAGGAACGGTTCAGGAACTCCCCGTTCCCGAAGCCGATTTCCAGCTCCAGGGGGGCCTCCCGTTTGAAAAGCTCCCCGAGATTCAACTTCCTTCCGAGGTTCGGGGGGGAAAGAAGGGGATCGAGGGAGCGGTAGTATTTTTTGACGGAACGGGGGTTCATGAGGTGGTCGGGGAAATCTTAAACATGGAGTCGGGCCGCCTTCCGGTCGTTTTCCGGCGTTTCTTCCCCCTCCGGGTCGGGAGACGCGAAAACCCGCGAGAGCGGGCCGGGGGGTTCGGGGCGAAAACGGTCGGGATCGGGGCCGCGGATGGCCCCGGGGGCCGCGCGGGCGGGAAAGCAGTCGTCAGTTTACGCGAGAACGACCGTCTTTTCAAGGGAGCGGGGGGACGGGGGTTTTCCCCGGCGCGTCGGGCGTGCGGGGCGCGCGGGCGGTTCGTTTTTCGGGGGTTTCTTTCGTCGCCCGGGGCCGCGAATCCTTTCGAAAGGGACCCCTTTCAATCCCGAGACCTCCGGCGCCTTTCGTTTTCGGTCCGGCTCGCGAAAAACGAAAAACGACTTCGCGCGAGGGTTTTCGAGCAAACGCTTTTCTTTTGTTTTGACATCGGAAAACCAAAATCGGAATGAGCCAATCTTTTTCGGGAGGCTTGGTTTTGATTCGTCAAACGTCCGCCAAACGTTTGTTTTTGACGAAAAGTCCCGCCGACGTTGGGATTTCGCGTCACGTATTTTTTTTCGAAGCGCGGTAAGCGTGAAACTCTAGATTTCTATGTGATTTTTCGAATTTTAAGGCCGAAAAACGAAAAAAGATTAAAAACGGCTTGCTTTTTCGCGGGATCCGGTGTATAAAAACACCAGACGCCAAAAGTTTTTTTGGCTCCGAAATCTCAACAAAACAGCGGCATTCGAAAACCGTTGAAAAAACGGTTTGATTAACCCGGGCTTAAAGTTTCGCGAAGTTAAAATTTTGCCGTGTTTTCGATTGTCCTTAAATCCCCCGCTCACTCCGAGTCCGGTTTCCTCCTTCTCCCGCTCACTCCGAAATCCGTCCTTTTCATTCATGTCGCGGGCGTCCGTTTCCTTCGGCTCGTCCCCTTCGTTCGGTCTTTCCCCGTTCGGGTTCGATTGTTCCGGTCAGCGGGTCCGGATCGGGTTGCCCCGACCGGGCCGGCGGGTATTCCGTCCCGTTTCGAGCGCCGCGCGGGCCCATCGCCGGTCGGCGTCGGCTTGTCCGCGTCATGTCGGGATCGGCGCGCGTCGGCCCGGCCCGGCATGACCCGGCCCGGGCCGATCGCGTCTCGGATAACCGCGTTTCCGCGAGACGGATAACCGCGTTTTTTCGAGACGGAGACCGGAGAGAACCGGTGAATCGGACCCGGAGAAGTCGCGCGGCTTTGATTCGGGTCGCCGTCCGAAAAAATTCCCGGGCGTTTCCCCCGAAAGTCGCGCGAAAGAGTCATCCGACGCTTCTCCGATAGTCATGCGAAAGACTCGTCGCGGAATCCCCGGGGATTCTTCGGGAAGACCTCCAATCCCCCCCGGGATTTCCGGCGGGCGGTTCTTCCGGAAACGCCCGCGCGTTTTTCGACCGAAGAAGCCTCGACCGCAAACCGTTCAATCCCCGCCAATCCCCGGCCAACTCCCGCCAACGACCGCCGAACATCAATCAAACATTCGCCAAACACTCGCCAAACATCCGTCGAACATCCGTCAAACACCGGCCGGACACTCGAAACGATCGTCCGGTACCCGACGACGTCCCCGAAGTTTCGGAAGAGAAACGTCCCGTCCGGTGGCGCGAACGGCCGGTCGGGCCGGTCGGATTTTCCGAACGAAGAGGGACCGCGACGCGCGAATCGGGACTGCCCCGGGTTCGGTCCGGGCGCGGCGAATTTTCGCGGGGCGTCCCGGGGAATTTCGAAAAGGTCCCGGGTTTTTACGAAATTTTAACGTTTCGGCTCGGATTTCCTTCGCGCCATGACCGCGTCGCGGGTTTCGAAGTCCTTTCCGCTCCCCGGGCGCGGTCCGTTTCGGTCTTCGCTTCCGAGCTTTTCGAACTTCACGGGTTTCCCGAACCCGTCTTTCGTCCCCGCCAATCCCCGGCTTCGCGAATCCCGTTCCCCTTCCGAAAACTCCCCGAAACCCCCGGACATCCCTTTGACATTCCCCCAAGGCTTTTTTTGTCTTTTCCGAATTTCCGAACGCGAGGGCGTCCCCGATTCCGGCTCCGGCTCCCTTCCGGACCCCCCTGTTCCGGGACCGATCCCGCGTTTTCCGGAAGAATCCGGACGTCATCGGAACATAATCCGAAGGTCCGGGCGGGGCGCGTCCGGCGCGGCCGCCGGAGCGACAAACGAAGCGTCCCCGCTCGACGCCGGGCGGATCCCCCTAGAAATCCCCTTTGAAATCCCGCTTGAATTTTCGTCTCGCGCGTGTTAACTTGGGAGACGGCAAAAACCAATGAAAAAAAGACGATTCGGGACGGCCCGCGTTTTTTTCGCCGGGGTCCCGGGCGACGGTTAAAGAAATCTTCCCGGATAATTCAAAAAAGACCAAACTTTCTTTTTCGAAATCATAATCCCCGCGCCGTTTTTTCGCGGGTTCGTTTCGGAGACAAGGCGCCCCGAAAACGGATCCGCCGGGGGAGCGCGAGCGCCCGGGGATTTCGACGACGCGGACTTGGGGCCTTTCGAACCGACGGAATCCGCCTTTTCCCGCGACAAACAATTTTTTTTCGGCGTGTGACATGAAAAAATTTTTTAAGATATTGGCGAGACGCGAGTTCTGGCCTCTTTTCGGCTCCATGAGCCTCGGGGCTTTCAACGACAATTTCATACGGCAGGCCATGCTCGCCCTCTTGGCTTTCGGCGGCCTGAACCTCACCTTGAGCGAAAAAACGGTCTTCAGCAGCCTCGCCACGGCCCTCATGATCCTTCCCTTCTTTCTCTTTTCGTCCCTGGCGGGGGAAATCGCGGATCGGCATCGCAAATCGGGCCTCTTGAAGATCTACAAGGCCGTTGAGTTCGGGCTCATGCTCTTCGCGGCCCTGGCTTTTTACCTCGAGAGCCATCTGGGGCTTCTGGCGGTCCTGTTTTTCATGGGATCCCAGAGCGCCTTCTTCGGGCCCGTGAAATACTCCATGCTTCCCGAGGTCCTCCCGGACGACGACCTCATAGCCGGAAACGGACTCGTCGGGGGCTCCACCTTCGTCGCGATAGTCCTGGGGACGGTCCTGGGGTCATATTTGGTGATCCTCAACGGCGGAACCCGGTTCTTTCTTCCCGCGGGGCTCATCCTCGTCTCGGGAGGGGGTTTGCTCTTCGCCCTCAGGCAGCCCCCCTCCAAGGCCGCGGAACCCGACCTCCCCGTGAGACGGAACATCGCCGCCTCCACGAGGGACATAATCCGGGAGATCCGCGCGCACCGGGAGATCTGGCGCTCCATAATCCTCATAAGCTGGTTCTGGGCCATGGGGAGCGTGCTCATCTCCCTGACCCCGGTCCTCGCGAGCGGGGCGGGCTGCCTCCCCGAGGTCAGCACCTTCATGGTCTCGACCTTCGCGATCGGGGTCGCCGTCGGGGCCCTCTCGGTCCAGTTCGCCCTGAAAGGCGAGATCACGGCGAGGCTCGTCCCCGCGACCGCCCTGTTTCTCACCTTCGTTCTTCTCTTCTTCACCCTCTGCGTCAAATGGCTCCCGGCTCCCCCGGAGACCGGGGTGGGTCTGAAGGAGTTCCTCACCACCCCCGCTTATCTCCGTCTCGCGGCGGCGAGTCTCCTCGTGAGCATGGGGGCGGGCTTCTACGTGGTGCCCCTTAACGCCCTGATCCAGCACAAGGCCCCCGGGGGGAAGCGCTCCAGGGTCATGGCGGGAAACAACGTGATAAACTCCGTCTTCATGGTCGCGGCGGCTTTGGTGGTGCTCCTGTTGACCAAACTCGGTCTCGGGCTCGCGGGGGTCTTCGCCTTCGCGACGCTTTCCGCCCTGGCCGCGACGATTCTTTCCGTAGGCTTTCTTCCGGAAGAGGTCTTGAAGCAAATCGCCCGTTTCCTTCTTTGGGTCATCTACAGGCCAAAAATCGAAGGAATGGGGAATCTCGAAAAACTCGGGAGCCCGGCCCTCGTCATTCCCAACCACACCTCTTTTCTGGACGTGGCCCTCCTCGTCTGCCACGCCCCCATGAAACTCACCTTCGCGATCGACGCCAATTGGGCCAAGGTTTGGTGGGTGAGGCCCCTCGTGAGGCTCTTCAACCCCATCCCCGTCGACAATTTGAATCCCTCCTCGGTGAGGCTCCTCATAAACGCCTTGAAGGAGGGGGAAACGGTCGTGATATTCCCGGAGGGAAGGATAACCATAACCGGGCACGTCATGAAGATCCAGGACGGGGCGGGCACCGTCGCGGGACGGGCGGGGGTCCCCGTGGTTCCCGTCTTCATAAACGGGGCGGAATTCTCGAGGTTCGGGAGGATGAGGGAGTATCTCAGGAATCTTCCGAAAAAATTCAAGGTGAGGATGACGGTCTTTCCCCCCGTGAATCTCGACATCGAACCCCGGCCAAAGGAGAGCCGCAAGGAAACGAGGGCCAGACTCAACCGGGAGATCTACGACATCCTCCTCCGCTGCCGTTACGAGACGAGATTCCCCAAAACGAACATCTACGACGCCTTCCTGGAGCAGATGAAGAGGATGGGTCCGGGAACGCTCATCATGGAGGACGCGAACCGGGTCCCCATGTCCTACGGGGGCCACGCGAAGAGGGCGAAGATCCTGGGAAGGGTTCTCGACGGGGTTTTGAAAAAGATCCCCCGCTCCGCGACCGCTCCCGCGCCCGCCCGCGACCCCGACTCGTCCGACCGCGCGGGAAAGGCCCGGGACAAGGCCCAAGACAAGGCCCGAGACAAGGCCCAAGACAAGGCCCCGGACAAGGACGCCCCGGACTACGTCGGGGTCCTTCTCCCCAACTCCATCGCCCTTTCCGCGGTTCTCTACGCCCTCTGGGCCGGGGGGAGGGTTCCGGTGCTCCTGAACCACAGCCAGGGACACTCCAACGTCAGGGACGCCATGCTCGCCACCGGTTCCGGGACAATCGTGAGCTCGAGAAAGTTCGTGGACCTCGGGAAGCTCGGGGATCTGGTCCGGAAACTGGAGGAGGAAAACGGCGTCGGGATCGTGTGGCTGGAAGACCTCAAGATGAATTTCGGCGCGAAGGTCCTGGGTCTCCTTTGGAAGCCCAAACTCAAGCCCCCCGACACCCCGGCCGCGGTGCTCTTCACCTCGGGAAGCGAGGACCGTCCCAAGGGGGTCGTTCTCTCCCACGACAACATCCTCTCGGACATCCATCAGGCCCACTGCGTCATCGAGATAAACGAGGACGACGTGCTCTTCAACCCCATGCCGGCCTTCCACGCCTTCGGGCTCAGCATCGGGGTCCTTTTGCCCCCTCTTCTGGGGATCAAGTCCTTCAATTACGTCTCCCCCCTTCACGTGAAGACCATCCCGGAACTGGTCTACGAGTCCAAGGCCACCCTGATTTTGGGGAGCGACTCCTTCGCCCTCGCCTGGGCCAAAAACGCCAATCCCTACGACTTCCACAGGATCCGCCTCGTGATCCTGGGGGCGGAGAGGGTAAAACCCAAGACCAGGGAGATCTACGCCCGAAAACTCTCGAGCATCGTCTTCGAGGGCTACGGCGTCACGGAGGCCTCCCCCGTCGTCACGATCAATTCCAGGATGAGGAGCAGGGACGGGGCCATAGGCCAGATCATCCCCGGCGTGGAGCACAGGATCGAGCCGGTCCCCGGGATAGCCAAGGGCGGCAAGTTTTTCATCAAGGGCCCCAACGTCATGATGGGTTATCTCGAGGTGAAAAACCCCGGGGTCCTCGTCCCTCCCCCGGACGGCTGGCACGACACCGGGGACATAGTGGAAATGGACGACGAGGGCTTCGTCTTCGTCAAGGGAAGGTTCAAGCGCTTCGCCAAGCTTTCCGGGGAGATGGTCTCTCTCGCCGCCATCGAGGACGCGGCCGCGACCATCTGGCCGGGAAAGCTCTTGGCCGTTCTCTCCGTCCCGGACGAGAGCAAGGGCGAAAAACTCCTCCTCGTGACCACCGACCGCGATCCCGACATGAACGGCCTCCGCGCGGCCGTCAAGAATTTCGGTCTTTCCGAAATATCGGTCCCCAAGAGTTTCCTGACCGTCCCGGACATCCCCCTGACCCCCGCGGGCAAGGTCAACATCCCCCTTCTCGCGGCGGACGTAATGGAGATTTTGAAGACCCGGGAGGGCTGAAACCCCCGAGCGAACCCCGAAGGGTCGGGGCCCCCGGGGGCTCTTTTCCGGGGCCCGCTCCCGTTTCGTGCCCCCGGGGGGGGCGCGGGAAGGGGAAGTCCGTCCCCGAAACGCCCTCGTCGGCTCGTGTCAAGCCAGAACCAAATAAAAAATGTGAACTTTTTGTAAACAACCCAACAGGCAGAACTGTCTGCCGGATTTGAGTGACACGCGAGCGATTCAATCCGATCTCAACTATGCTTGC
>JAITKT010000044.1 GCA_031278225.1 Deltaproteobacteria bacterium | reverse complement strand
CGGGTTTGTCTCGGGGAAGGGGAGCCCGGGGTCGCCCCGGATGACCGGGATCAGAGGGCGGAAGCGATCTGGGCGAAGAGGCCGGCGTTGGTGAAGCCGCGCAGGGAGGGGGCGTCGCTGCGGCAGGAGGAGGAGCAGTTCCCGCAACCCTTGCAGAGTGCCTCGTTCACGACCGCCTTTCCCTTGTCGTCGAGGTCCACGGCCTTGTAGGGGCAAACCTGGACGCAGAGGCCGCAGCCGGAGCATTTGTTCTGGTTTATCTCCGCGACTATTCCCCCCACGGTCATCCTGGGCTGGGTGAGAATGGTGACCGCGCGGGCGGCCGCGGCCTGGGCCTGGGCTATCACCTCGTCCATGGGCTTGGGATAGTGGCAAATTCCCGCCATGAACATGCCGTCGGTCGCGAAGTCCACGGGTCTCAGCTTCTGGTGGGCCTCGAAGAACCAGCCGTCCTGGTCCAGGGGGACCTTGTACTTCATGGCGAGGCCCTCTTCCCTGCCCGACACCATGGCCGCGGCGAGGACCAGATAATCGGGCGCGAGAAGGAGAACGTGCCCGGAAACCGGGTCGAAAACCTTCACCCGGAGGACCCCCTCGTCGTCCGCGAGCACCTCGGGCTTGTTTTCGAGCTCGTGGCGCACGAAGATGACGCCCAAACTTCTGGCTTCCTTGTAGAGGTCCTCTTTCTGGGCGTAGGTGCGGATGTCGCGGTAGAGGACGAATATCTTGGCCGCGGGGTTCAGCTTTTTGATTTCGATGGCCGCGTGAACCGTGTGGGCGCAGCAGACCTTGGAGCAGTAGAGCCTGTCGGGTTCGCGGCTTCCCACGCACTGGACGAAGACGAAGCTCCCGGCGGCCGCGACGGAGGGGTCGCCGGCCTTCAACTTTTCGTCCAGTTCCAGCTGGGTCACGACCGAGGGGTGTTTTCCGTAGAGGTACTCGGTCGGCCGATGCTCCTTGGCCCCGGTCGCGACTATGGTCACCCCGTGCTTGATCTCCTCCCCCGTGGTGAGTTTGGTCACGAAATTTCCCACGTAGCCGTCCACCTTGTCGACCTCGGAGTTGAGGACCAGGGTGATGTTCGGGTCGTCCGCGATTTTTTTCGAGAGCTCCGCCAGGTACTGGGGGACGCTTTCGCCCTTGGCGGTCGTGTGAATGCGGTTGGCGTTCCCCCCGGGTTTGTCGGCCTTTTCCACGATGACCGACTTGAAACCCTGGGAGGAAAGGGTCATGGCGGCGTTCATGCCGGCCACCCCGCCCCCTATGACCAGGGCCGTGGGGTCGACGTCGATGACGTTTTCCTTCAGGGGAACCAGAAGCGCCGCCTTGGCCACGGCCATTTCCGTCATGTCCATGGCTTTTCTGGTGGCCTCGGCCGGATGCCCGGCGTGGACCCAGGAGTCGTGATTTCTTATGTTCGCCATCTCGTAGAGGTACTTGTTGAGCCCGGCCGCGACCAGGGTCTCCTGGAAGAGGGGCTCGTGGGTCCTGGGGGAACAGGCGGAAACCACTATGCGGTTCAGGCGGTATTCCTTGATGAGGGAGACCAGTTTTTCCTGGGCGTCCTGGGAACAGGCGAACATGGTGTTGGAGGCGTATTCCACGAAGGGAAGCGTTTTCGCGAACTCCACCACCTTGGGGACGTCGACCACGGAGGCGATGTTTATCCCGCAGTGGCAGATGAAAACCCCTATCCTCGGGGGCTCGCCCGTCACGTCCACCGGGGCGGGGAAACTCACGACCTTGGTGAGGGTCGAACGGGCCGGGGTGAGCTTGGAGGTGGCGGCGGCCGCGGCGGCCGAGGCCTCCATGACCGAGGTCGGGATGTCCTTGGGCCCCGTGAAGACGCCGCAGGCGTAGAAGCCGGGGCGGCTCAGGGCGACCGGGCTGAAGGTCCCGGTCTTGGCGAAGTCGTAGCAATCCCTCTCGATCCCGAGGCCTTCCGCGAGCTCCTTGGTTTCCCCCGTGATGACGAGACCGTGGGAGAGGACGGCCAGGTCGAAGAACTCCTGGGTCGAGACCCCGCCGTCGGTCACGTAGTGAATCATGACCCCGTTTTTGGGTTCCGGCTGAACCGTGTGGACGCGGCTCCTGACGAACTTGATTCCCGCCGCCTTGGCCTTCTCGTAGTATCTTTCGAAGTCCTTCCCGAAGGTGCGGATGTCCATGTAGAAAACCGTCACGTCCAGGGCGCCCCAGGCGTGTTCCTTGGCTATCAGGGCTTCCTTTATGGCGTACATGCAGCAGACCGAGGAGCAGTAGCCGTTGTCCGCGCGGTTGATGTCCCTCGAGCCCACGCACTGCAGGAAGGCCATCTTTTTGGGATCCGCGCGGTCGGATGGCCGGATGACGTGCCCCATGGTGGGGCCGGTGGCCCCGAGGTAGCGCTCGAACTCGAGGGCGGTTATCACGTCTTTGGAATCGGCGTAGCGGTAGGTCGCGAAATCGGAGGGTTTGAAGGGGGCGAAGCCGGGGGAGAGAACGACGGAACCGACCTTGAACTCGATGTCCTCGGGCTTGTCGTCGTAATCGATGGCGTCGGCGGGACATAGTTTTTTGCAGGTCCCGCATTTGCCCTTGGTGATTTTGAGGCAGTTTTCGGCGTCTATCCCGTATTTGAGGGGCACCGCCTGGGCGTACTGGACGTAAACCGCCCTTCTCTGGTCCAGGCCCTCGTTGTATTCGTTGTCGAGCTTTTTGGGGCATTTTTTCGTGCACTCGCCGCAGGCGATGCACTTGGACATGTCGATGTACCTGGGGTTCTTCCTGGCCTTCACCGTGAAGTCGCCCTCCTCCCCCTCGATGGAGAGGATGTCGGTGAGGGTCAGGAGGGAAACGTTTACGTGACGCCCCACCTCGACCAGTTTGGGCGAAATGATGCACATGGAGCAGTCGTTGGTCGGGAAGGTCTTGTCCAGCTGGGACATCCTGCCGCCGATGGCCAGGGATTTCTCCACCAGGTACACGTAATACCCGGCGTTGGCCAGGTCCAGCGAGGCCTGCATGCCGGCGACGCCTCCGCCGGCGACCAGAACCGCGCCGACGACATTGTTTGACGCCATGGGAAACTCCTAAAAAATGAAAAAACGATGATTTTGTCGCGTTTGTTCGTGTTTGAAACTCGGGGTGTCGGGTGGGGCGCGGCGCGCGTCGCGGCGGGGCCGCGGAAATGGCGCGCATTCGCCACTTTATTAAAGAAAAAACTAAATGTCAAGTGTAAACCCGGGCCGCCCCCGAAAGACCCCCGAAGGGACCCCGTCCGGGAATTTTGAAAACTCAAGTTACCGAAACATCCGATTATTTTTTAAAATCGGAATTCGGGTCGGGCCCGGAATTGTAAAAATAAGCCTATCCAATCGGGGCCTCCCCCGGTCTCGAAAGAGCGCGCGATTTCTCCCCGGGGCGGGTCCGATGATTGGTGACATGTGCGTTTTTTACCATATTACGACAAAATACGTCAAATTGGCGTAAATTGAGAAAGCTTCCCGAGGCCGGAAGCCGCCCCCGGGCTTCGCGAAGAGGTTTTAAAAAGTCCCTCCGAAGGGCAAAAATCCGGGATTTCCCGAAAAAGGCCGAAAAATAATCAGAGATAACGGCGTTTTTTCGGAAAAACGGCGGAAAAACGGCGTGTCGTCTAGAGTTCCGCGTGTTACGGGAATCGTTTTCGCGACCCTCGACGAACCGGCCCCGGGCGGCCGGGGATTTCCGGGTGAATTCGAGCCTCCCGGGTAAAATCGAGATTTTTTTCGAGGGTCCCCCCGGCTTTTCCCGAAGGCCGGTCCCGGGTCGTCGCGGGTCTTCGCGGACCGCCAGGCTTTTCGCCCGTGCGGGGTTCCGGACGGACGAAATTTTCCCGGGGCGAAATCCGCGGTCCCGGGACCTTTTCGGTTCGGCCGCCGCGCGAAACCCCGAAGAGCGTTTCCGCGGTTTTTCCGTCATCTTTCATCGGTCGGACTCTTCGCGTTTTCGAAAAAAAGGGCTATAATCCGGATCGTCGGCAAATCCCCTCCGGGTCGCTCCCGCGAACCGCGACGAGGGGACGTCCCTCCCCCGACGAGTCCGAATTTCCAATCCGTTTCGGGCCTTTTTCCCGATTATTCAAAAGACGCGCCCCGAACGCCCCGGGTTCCCCCGCGCCCCGTTCCCGCCGGAAAGTCCCGCCGGAAAGTCCCGCCGGAAAGCCCCGTCCGAAATTCCCCGGGGGGGGACTTTCGGCGTTCGCGCGAACCGCGTCCGGGTCCCCGTCCGTTCCCCGCGAAACAATCGTTTTCGCGTCGTTTGTCTCCGAAAAAATTTCGCCCTCGAGATTCGCCCGTTCCGGATTTTTCCGCGAATCCGGGGATTGTCCCCGGTTCAAACGGAATCAAAGAAAAACGGAGGTCCCATGTACAAATCCCAATTG
>JAITKT010000035.1 GCA_031278225.1 Deltaproteobacteria bacterium | reverse complement strand
GTACAGGGTGAGGGGACTCACGGCCCTGTGCGACGCGGTCGGAACGACGATCGAAAAGTTCGCGGCCATCCGCAAAAAGGAAAAAGGGAAACCCTCTCCCGACAAGGTTCTCTTCGTCGTCATAACCGACGGCGAGGAGAACAGCAGCAAGGAATACACCGCGTCCAAAGTGAAGAAGCTCATACGAAAGCGGGAAAAGACGGACGGGTGGGAGTTCTTGTTCTTGGGCGCCAACATCGACGCCGCGGAAGAGGCCGAAAAGATCGGCATTCCCGAAAAACGGGCCCGAACCTTCCGCCCCGACGCGCCGGGCTTGACCCTGAATTTCCGCGCCCTGAACGACGCGGTGGTTCAAATCCGCTCCCGGGGCGAGATTCCCGACGACTGGGCCGCCGAAATCGAGGCGGACCTCCGGTCGAGAGACCCCGGGGACAAGAAGCCCAAGTGAAAGGCATCCCCCTTCCCCCCGCCTTCGGGGGGATCGGGGAGCCTCGAAAACGCCCCGGGTCCCCCGAGGGGCCCGAATTCGACACCGCGACACTCGACGCGACAAAACCGAGGAGGAAAGCGACATGACGAACGACGTTACCGACATCGTGATGATTCTGGACAAGAGCGGCTCGATGTCCGGGCTGGAGGACGACACCATCGGAGGTTACAACTCCATGCTGGAGAAGCAGAAGGCCCGGGGAGGGAAGTGCCGCGTGACGACGGTGCTCTTCAACGAGTCCATCGAACTCGTCCACGACCGGGCGGACATCCCGGAGGTGAAGCCCATGACGAACGGGGACTACCGGGCCGGAGGCATGACGGCCCTGATCGACGCCATGGGCGCGACGATGCACAAGTTTCTGATAAGCGACGGGATGGACAAGGAGGAGGACAAGGCGAACAAGGTCATATTCGTCATCATCACCGACGGACACGAGAACAGCTCCCGGGAGTACTCCGCGGACAAGGTTCGGGAAATGGTGACCAACCTCAAAAAGAACCGGGGCTGGGAGTTCGTCTTTCTCGGAGCCAACATCGACTCCGTCCGGACCGCGACGAGCTACGGGATATCCCCGGCCCTCGCCCAGGACTTCCATTGCGACGAAATCGGCTTGAAGAGCGGTTTCGATTCCCTGGGCGACGCGTTGTGCTGCTTCCGGGTGACGGCCGCCATGCCCGCGAATTGGAACGAGAAGCTCGACGAGGACTTCAAAAAGAGGAAACCCCGCAAGAAATAGCCCGCGGGGACGGTTTTCGGGGTCTTCCCCCCCAAAAAAGGCCCCGAAACCCCGGGTTTTTTCCGCCCCGGGGCGGGATGGGTTTCCGACGGACTGCGGGACGAGACCGTCGGATTCCCCGGATTGGCCGGTTGTCCGGACATTAAAAACAGGCGTCCCGAAGCGGGCGAGACTTTAACGGGTCTCGCCCGTTTTGTTTTTCCGCCGCGGCGTTCGGGTCGCGAGAGTCTTCTCGCCGAAACATCCGAGGTTGACCGGTCTCGGGGATTTTTCTATCATCTTTGCGGCCGGGATCGGTTTTTCGTTTTCGTCCGCGGATTTGACCCCCGCGTCCGGGCATTCGGGACCCGTCCGCCTCTTTCGTCGAAACGCTTCCCCGGCGTTCAATCCCCCGCGGCTTTGGCCCGCGACGGACTTCTCGACGACATGTTTCCGCCCGGGGAAGCGCGAATGATTCCTTTCCCCCGCGCGACGACGATTGAAACCTCAACCGATGCCCGGAAGGAGCGCCTCATGACGGACGTCAAAGAAATCTGCCTCGCCGGGGGCTGCTTTTGGGGAGTCGAGCGTTTTCTTTCCCTCATCCCGGGGGTTCTCGAAACGGAGGCGGGCTACGCGAACGGTAAGACCGCGAACCCGACTTACGAAAGCGTGTGCCGGGAAAACACCGGTCACGCCGAAGCCGTCCGGGTACGGTACGACCCGACAATAATCGGTCTGTCCGAATTGTTGGACCTCTTTTACGGGATAATCGACCCCACCTCCGAAAACAAACAGGGAAACGACGTCGGCTCCCAATACCGGACGGGCGTCTGGCACTCGGACCCCGAAGACGCCCCGACGATTCGGGACTCTTTGACGCGTTTGTCGGAAAGGCACTCCAAGCCCTTGGCCGTGGAATCCGGACCTCTCGAAAACTTTTACCCGGCGGAGGAATGGCACCAAAAATACCTCGTCAAAAACCCCGGAGGTTATTGCCACATCCCCCCGCGAAAGTTCCAGGAAGCGACCCGGGGCGCGAAAACCGATTCGCCCGGGGACGAGGAGCTCAGAAGCCGCCTGACCCCGATTCAGTACGAAGTCACCCGTCGGGGAGCCACGGAACCGCCCTTCCGAAACGAGTTCCACGACAAATTCGAGCCGGGCGTCTACGTTGACGTCGTTGACGGGACGCCTCTATTTCTTTCCTCCGAGAAGTTCGATTCCGGTTGCGGATGGCCAAGCTTTTCCAAACCCGCGGACGATGATTCCCTTTTGAAAATCCCCGATTATTCCCGCGGAATGTCCCGAGTGGAAGTACGCGCCAAAAAAAGCGGCTCCCACTTGGGTCACGTCTTTCCGGACGGTCCCCGGGAAGGCGGAGGGCTCCGCTACTGCGTGAACAGCGCCTCCTTGAGATTCGTCCCAAAAGACAGGATGGCGGCCGAAGGTTACGGGGAACTCTTGCCTTATTTGGAAAATCCGGACGCGAATCCGTGAATCCGAGGTTCGGGTGACCCGCGAACAAGGTGGCTTGGGCTTTACGAGAATCCCCTTTGACGAAAACCGGCGCGCGACGCTTTTTTAAACCGCCGGCGTCGGGAATGACGACAATGGATTACAAAGACCAATGGAACTTAAATGAAAATCGGTTTCCGGATGACCCGAAGTCGCCCGGCCCGGACGGTAAACCCCTCCCCCTCCCTCGGGGTTCTCGCGGGCACGCGCGACATCCGCGAACACTTGGTTGAAACGGCTTCCGAATCCGAGACCCCCGGAGCGTCCGACCGGTTTTTCCCAAATTTATCTCGCCATTTATCTAGCCATTTATCTCGCCAATTTTTTATGATGATTAAATTATTTTACATCGGAAAAAATATGGCGCGATGATTCCGATAAAATTGGAGAGCGGACTTTGCCAATGAGAAAGAATGGCCGAACGGAGTTTAAGCGCGAACCGGACGAGAGCCTTGAACGGGATGTCGCGGCTTTCCTCAATCTCGCCGGAGGCGGAGAGATCATAATCGGCGCGGATGTTGACGGCGTCGCCGTCGGAGTGGCGGACGTCGAAGAGGAACGGCTGATAATCATTCGGGAAACGAACATGATTCGCCGCGAGGACAAG
>JAITKT010000381.1 GCA_031278225.1 Deltaproteobacteria bacterium | reverse complement strand
GCCTCCTCGCGCCCGCGGACTTGTCCTCCAGAAAGAGGTCCTCCCCCGGGACGATGAGGGGGACCTTTTCGCCCAGGATGTTCTCGATGGCCTCCCAATGATGGATGAACTCGTCGCAGGCGAAGGTCACGGCCTTCCCGGCCCCGCTCCCGGGGGAAACCCTTCCTATCCTGTGGACGTATTTTTCCGTGTCCTGGGGGATGTCGTAATTGAAGACCATGGTCACGTCGTCGATTAAGATGCCCCTCGAGGCGACGTCGGTCGCGACCATGATGTCCAGCCTGCCCTCGCCGAAGGACTCCAGGAGCTTCCGCCTTCTCTGCTGGGAGAGGTCCCCCGTGATGCCCTCCGCGAGATAACCGTTCGCGGAGAGCTTTTTGGTCACCCACTCCACCCCGTTTTTGGTGTTGCAGAAGACTATGACCCTCTTCTTGTCCTCCTCCCTCCCGAGGAGCCCCAAAAGGAGGGACAATTTCCCGGCCCTCGTCACGCGGTAGAGCTCCTGCTTGAATGTTTTCAGGGCCAGGGGGTCGGGTTCCGCGGTTATGTACTGGGGATGCTCCAGCTCTTCGTAGACGAGTTCGAGGGTCTCCCTGTCCAGGGTGGGGGAAAACAAAAAGGTCTGGCGGTCGTCCCGGGGCGGGAGTTTGCGGAGGATGAGCTTCAAATCGCTCAAGCCCTTCCGCACCAAACCGGACGCGTCGTCCATGACCGCGACCTCCACCGCCGAGACGTTCAGGACGTCGTTGTGGATGTATTCCGAGAGCCTCCCGAGGGTACCGGTCACGATGTCGGGTCCGCCCTCGTGGAGGTCCTTCAGCTGTTCCCTGTGGTCGGCGTTTCCCGAGATGAGGCTCGCGCGCAGTCCCGTGTTCTTCCAGAGCGCGGTCCACTCGCCGTGAATCTCCTCGGCCCTGTCCTCCGAGGAGGTGACGATTAAGGCCCTCGGAAGACCGTTTTTGACGGGAGCCTTGGAGAGGAGCTTGGCGGTCATGGGGACGAGGAAGGCGATGATCTTCCCGGTCCCGGTGTTGGCCCGCCCGGCTATGTCCTTCCCCTTCAGGGCCTCCGGAATGACCTGCCCCTGCATGGGCGTCACGCAGAAGTAGCCCGCCTCGTCGAGGCTGTCCAGGATGCTCGCCGGAAGGTCGAAGTCCGAGAATCTCGTGGTCGTGAGGAAGTTGGGCCTGTCCGCCCTTTTGGGTTTCGCCGCGGGCCCCTCGGATTTTTTCTTCTCCGGGACCTCTTCGTTCGCCTTCCCCGCGCCTTCGTCGGGAATGACCCCGGCCTCCGGGGCCGCGGGTTCCCGGACGGCCTCCGCGGCGGACGCCGCGGGTGCCGCGGCTTCGGCGGGAAGGGGGACTTCGGGCGAAACGACGGCGACGTTCAATGAAGCGTCGCGGGAAGCTTCGGGGGAAGCGTCGCGGGAAGCGGCGGGGGTTTCCGTTTCGTCCCGGCGGGCGCCTTCGCGCGCGCCCGGGCGTTTTCCGGAGCGCCCGCGGGGACGGTCGTCCCGGGCCTTCGGTCCCTTGTTTCCGTTGTTTCCGTTGTTTCCGTTTTCGTCGCGGACGGACCGGCCGTTCGCGGCTTTGGATTTTCCGGGTTTCCGGGATTCTTCGGATCCCTTCGATTCTCGCGACTCTCGCGATTCTTTTTCGGAATCGTCCGGGGACGCGCTTTGCCCCTCGCGATCAAACTCGTCGCCGTCGCCGGTGGAAAACGTCATTCTTCAAAAACTCCTGAAATTCATGAAAGCGGTACCCGGGAACGAGGTCCTGCGCGAAAACGAGGGGGCTTCCCGGGGGAGTCCCCTTTTCCGTCGTTTCGGGCCGGCTTCGCCCCTTCCCCGGCGTCGCGGTTTCCGGGGAAATTTCCCGAAACGGGTTCGGGAAACGCCGGAAGGACGGGGGGGCGTTCGAAAACGTCCGCCCTCGCGGGGGGAAGAGTCGGGCTCGGGAAAATTCGGGGCTCCGCGCTTCGCGTTCGACGGCGGCGGGAGCCGGGCATTCGACAATCTTCGCAATTTTCGCGAACGTCCCGATCGATGTCGCGCGAGACCGGGTTCGCGCGAAAACGAATCCCGCGAAACGGGCCCGGTTCCGCGGGCGGGCTTTCGAAAAAGCGATTCGGGAAAAGGTGCCGGCTGGAAAAACGGGGCGGGCGCGAAAAACGGGAAAAAAAACCCGGACGGCGGCGCGGCGCGGGCCGCCCCCGAACGGACCCGGCCATTCTACCACAATTCGGCGCGGGAGTCGCGGGATTTCCCGAAGCTTTCCGGGTTCGGGAAGACGCCCCGGGGATTTCCGGTTTCCCGACCCCCCCCCCCCGAACTCTTTCGGGAAGCTTTCCGGTTTCGGGTTCGAGGGGCTCAGCCCCGGGGCGCGTCGGGCTCCGCGGGGGTGGTCGCGGGGGCCTTCGCGGCGTTGGCGATGGATTCGGTTTTAACGGGGAGCTCGCCCGTGAAGGTGTTTTGGACCCTTCCCTCTTTTAGCATGTTGAAGGCGGCGGCCAGTTGTTTGTCGGAGGCCAGGCGCTCGGCCGCGGTCATGAGGGAGAAATGTTTCTCGGGGGGCACGTAGGGCTCCGCGTCCTCGGCGGGGACCTCGATCGCCTCGGCGGATTTGTCCTCCCCGGCTTTTTTCCCGTCCTTGGATTCGACCTCGTTGGCTCCCTTGAGGTGGCCCGCGAAGTCCTCCTCCCTCATTATCTGGTAATCGGAGGGCAGGGGATTTTTCACCACCACGTCGGGGATGATCCCCTCTATTTGAATGGAGCGGCCCGTGGGGGTGTAGAAGCGGGAGGTGGTGAGCCTTATCCCGGAACCGTCGGGGAGGGAGACTATGGATTGGACCGAGCCCTTTCCGAAGGTCTGGGTCCCGACGATCAAGGCCCTCCCGTAGTCCTGGAGGGCCCCCGCGACTATCTCGCTCGCGGAGGCGGAGCCCTCGTTCACGAGGACTATCATGGGGGTGGAGAGGGGGAGGAGGGCCGTCTTTTCGGCCCTGAAGACCACGTCCTGGTCCTCCCTTCTGCCCTTGGTCTCGACGACCGGAACGGGCCCCAGAAAGAGACCCGAAACGGCCACGGACTGGTCGAGGAGTCCCCCGGGGTCGTTTCTCAAATCCAGGATGAGACCCGAGAGGGATTTTTTGTCCCTCAGGGTCTTGAGGGCCCTTTCCAGTTCCCCGGCCGTGCCCCCCTGGAAGTTTCGGATGTGGACGTAGCCGATGCCCCCGCCCATCTCCTGGATCCGCACCGAAATCAGGGGGATCTTGGCCCTCGTCATCTTGACCTCGATGGGGGCCGCGTTCCCGGGACGGTAGATGGTCATGTTCACGGGGGTCCCCACGGGTCCCCGGATGTTCCGGACCGCGTCCATGAGGGTCATGTCGGTCGCCGGCTTCCCGTCTATCGCGACTATCTGGTCCCCGGAGCGGAGCCCCATCCTGAAGGCGGGGGTGTCCTCCATGGGGGACACGACGGTTATGACGTTGTCCTTCATGGTTATTTCGACCCCGACCCCGGAAAAGGCCCCCGTGGTCTCCTGCTTGAGTTCCTGCATCTCGTCCGCGGTGAAAAAGGTGGAGTGGGGGTCGAGGCTGCTCAGCATTCCCTTGACCGCCCCGTACACCAGGGAGGTGTTGTCGGGTTCCTCCACGAACCGGCTGTTGACCTCGTAAAAGACCCTCGCCAGGATCTTGAACGATTCGTAGACCTTGAAGTCCCCGGCCCCGCCCGGGGCGGCGGCGGGGGCGGCCGCGAGGGACTGGCTCAACAGAAGGAGAAAGGCGGGCGCGAGCGCGAGGGTCGCGAAAAGGGATCTTTTCCCCCGGTCGGGGTTCGGGGCGCGGAAGATCCGGGCGCTGAACATCGGGGCGCGGGAAATCGGGGAGCGGAACATGGGATTGGCTCCAAATCTGGAAATGTGAGGCATTCTTTTTCGAAAAGCGCCCGGGGCCCGGGGCCCGAAGGCCCCCGGGACGCGCGCGGCGCGATTATTCAAAACCGTCCGGGAAAACGGACGGCCGCGCGGGACCCGGCCGGGAAAACGGCTTTTCGGTCCGTTCCGGTCGCGGGGGGATTTTCAACGAATCGCAAATGATTTCCGGCGCTTTCGGAACGCGTTTCGAAAACGCCCGCGAAAACCCGCCGCCCGACGGCCGCCAAAGACGGGTCGGGGCGGTTTTTCGACGCGGCGCCGGAAACGGGCCCGAAAAACGGTCGCGATTTTTCCAATGACCCCGGCGGACGACGATTCGGCGGCCCGGGCAAAGCCCCGCTCAAGCCGGGCCGCGGCCCGGGGCGGGCGAAAACGACGGGGGCCGCCCCCGGAAAAAGGCCCTCGGGGTCCCCGGGGAAGGTTCCGTGTCACAGTTTAAACCAAAGGAGCCAAACTTTAAAGGGAAAGTTTCAATTTTTTTCCGTGTGGTCGTGACAATCGGAACAATAACCCCAGATCTCGAACTTGTGCCCGGCGGACCTGAAATTGACCGCGCGGCAAATCCTCTTCTCCACGGCGGTGAGCTCCGGGGCGGAGAATTCGAAGATTCGCCTGCAGTTCAGGCATCTCAGGTGGCTGTGGACCTCGCGTCCGTAGACCCTTTCGTAATGCATGTGGCCGTCCTCGAGGTAGACCTCGGCGAGGATGCCGCTCTTTATGAACAACGGGATGGCCCTGTATATGGAAGCCTTGGAGATCGGTTTCTTGGATCTTAGGCTCATGAAGAGCTCGTCCACGTCGAAGTGGTCGTGATTGCGCAGGATGCACTCGGCGATGGCCTCGCGCTCCCTCGTTATGCGATGGCCCTTGGCTTTCAGGTATTTCCTGAAGGCCTCCATCTCCTCGGTCAGGTCCTCGGGCGTCCCGTCCCCCGACTTGGACTCGGCGGGGCCGGTTTCGGCCGCGGCGACGGCGCTTTCGGCCGCCTCTTCGGGAACGCCGGCGCGACGGCCGGTTTTTTTCGGGTTTTCGGTCTTTTTGGCGGGGGACATTTAAAAAGTCACCGTGTGGTCCGGAATTTCGCCTCCGGCGGCCGGGAGCGGGTCGCGATCCGGAGCCGCGGGGCGCGGGGCGGACGGGGAGGGAGCGAAAACCCGTCGGCGCCCGGGGGCGCCCCCGCGCGTTTTGAAAAAAACGACGGGCGCCCGGGGAGCGAAGCGGAGCGGGTTCTTCCTTTGACCGGGGATTGTGATGAAACCCGCATCGATGCTAACACGTTTCCCGGCGGCCGGGAAGGCGGACGGGGAAAAAATCATGACGAACCCCCGCTTTTCGGTCGTTTCGACGGGAAGATCCCGCTTTTCCGGGGAAAACCGCGTTAAAATCATCGTTTCGCGTCGCGAGGGACCCGGAAAGACGGGCGGGATATCGCCGTTATCAAAAAAGATAACCCCATTTACGGATTTTTTCAAGAAAAACCCGCGCGAGGGAACCGATTTCGGTTTTCCCGAGTGTGGCCCGAACCCCGAAATTTGTTCCGCCGCCACCGGGGTTTCCCCCCGAAAGCACCGGAAAGACCCGGACCGCGCCGACGGCCCCCCGCCGGCGGCGCGGACCGTCGGGGGGAAAACGCGCGGGAAGGGTTTTTAAGGCTTCTCCCCGCCGAAGGAGGCGAGAAGGGAGCCTATGTCCACCCTGGGGGCGTCCGCCCAGAGGCCTTCCAGGTCGTAGAGGGCCCTGGCCTCGGGGAGGAACAAGTGGATGATGATGTCCCCGAAGTCCAGGAGGCCCCAGCGGGTGTCGCCGGAGTTCAGGCCCTCCTGGCCGTAGGGACGGATGTCCTCCTCCTTGAGGCTCAGGAGAATCTTTTCGGCCACGGCCTTTATCTGGCGGGAGCTCTCGGCGCTCGCGACGAAGAAATAGTCCGTCACCTGGGAGATCCCGGTGAGATTCAAAAGGACGGGGGAAATGATCTTGTGTTTTTTGGCCGCGCCGCAAACCATGGCCGCCACTTCCCGGGCCCCGGGCTCGGTTTTTCTCTTCTTGGGGGCCTTGGCGGCCGCGGTCGCGGGAACGGAAGGCCCGAACGGCTCCCCGGCCGCCCGGACGTTCTTCGGGAGAGCGTCCGGAAGGGAACGCGAAGGCGGAATCGGGGGACTTTCGGGACCCGTCGGGGCCGGGATTTCGCGGGGAAGGGATTCGGGGAGGACCTTCGCGGCGGGCCTTTTGAGGGCCGGCTTCGTCGTTTTTTTGACGGCGGGCTTTTTGGGGGCGGTCTTTTTGGCGGGCGGCTTGGTCGCCGGCTTTTTGGAGGCCGGCTTCGAGGTCGTCTTTTTGACGGGGGGCTTCGTGGCCGGTTTTTTGGGGGCCGGCTTTTTGGCGGCGGGCTTCGGGGGGGAAATTTTCCCGGGGGTTCGGGAGGCGCCGGTTTTCGGGGGGGCGCTTTTCTTCCCGGGCTTTCCGGGGACCGGGGTTTTTTCGGGATTCTTCTTCTTCTTTTCTTCCTCGCGGATTTTCGGCATTCTCACCTCGCGGGTTTTCGGGTTGTCGGGGAATCGGCGTAGACCCCGTGCCTGACCAGATGGTCGAGCGTGGCCTCCGGGACGAGGTAACGCGCGGAGGCCCCTCTGGCGAGGCGGCTTCTGATGTCTGTGGAGGAGATGGCGAGTCCGGTGCCTTCGAAATAATACACGGGACGCAGTCCGGGGATCAAACAGGCGGATTTTTTCCCGTCCCAGGCGGGGGTTTCCCCGAAAAAGCCCGCCAGAAGCTCCAGGAGGAGTTCCTTGGAACCGGGATTGGCCGGGGGACCGGAAGCGGTTCCGGGGCCCGCGGGCCTGACGTTCACGACGAAGGAGGCGAGCTCGAAGAGTTCGGGGAACTTGTGCCACGAGCCGACTTTTCCGAAGGAATCGAAACCGATTAAAAAAAACAGTTCGCTCCCGGGTTCGAGTTCCCGCCCGAGGGCCTTCAGGGTGTTCACGGTGTAGCTGGGGCCGGGGAGACGGGCCTCGAGGTCCGAGGCGACGAAACCCGGCCTCCCCTCTATGGAGAGTTTCACCATTTCGAACCTGTGGGGGAAGGGGGCCATGGAGAGACCCCCCTTGTGGGGGGGGATGGCGGTGGGCACGAAGACCACGGGGTCGAGACCGAAGCCCTCGGCCATCTCCTCCGCGGCCCTGAGGTGCCCGAAATGAATCGGGTTGAAGCCCCCGCCCATGACCCCGACCCTGCGGCCGCCCCGGGTTTCGGAAATTTTCGGGTTTTCGGGATCTTTTTCTTTTCCTTCCGCCTCTTTTTTTCTCACTTCGCGACGACTCCCTCCAGGATCTCCCGGTTAATCTCGGTTTTGAGTTTTCTCGTCAAAAGCTCCACCATGGCCTGCTTGGGGTTTTTGCCCTCGTACAGGACCCTGTAGACCTCCGTGGCGGTGGGGGTTTCGAAGCCCGTTTTTTTCGAGAGTCCCATGAGGGACTTGGCGTTTTTGACCCCCTCCGCGACGTCCCTTCTTCCTTTCAAGATCTCCCCCAGGCTCTCGCCCGCGCCAATCCCCAGCCCCACCCTCCTGTTGCGGGAGAGTTCGCCCGTCGCGGTGAGGATGAGGTCTCCCATCCCGGAGAGGCCGGAAAGGGTCAGGGGATGGGCGCCCATGGCCACCGCGAAGCGGGTCATCTCGGAGAGGGCCCTCGTGAGAAAGGCGGCCCTGGCGTTCAGGCCCAATTCCAAACCGTCGCAGATGCCCGCCGCGATGGCGTAGACGTTTTTCAGGGCCCCCCCGAGCTCGACCCCCAAAACGTCGGGGGTGGTGTAGATCCGGAAGGTGGGGGAGGAAAGGAGGGTCTGGATCGCGGCCGCGGTCCCGGTGTCCTCCATGCCCAGGGTCACCGCCGTGGGAAGGCCGAGGGCCACCTCTTTCGCGAAACTGGGGCCGGAGAGTTGTCCGACCTTCGCGGAAATACCCCCGGGCGTTTCGGAGAGAAGGACATTCGTCATGGTCATGAAGGTCCCGTCCTCTATCCCCTTGGTCGCGCTCACGTGAACCGTCCCGTCCCCCGCGCGCGGGAGAAGAGCTCTCGCCACGTCCCGGAGTCCGTGGCTCGGAACCGCCCATATGACGACGCCCGCCCCCTCGAGGGCGGTCGCGGCGTCGGGGGTGGCGGTGATGTCCCCCGCGAGCGCGGCCCCCGGAAGAAAGGCGCGGTTTTCCCCGTCCGCGTTGATGTTTTTCGCGGTCTCCGCGCTTCTGGCCCAAAGCGTCACTTTGAGGCCCTGTCTCGCGGCGTGCAGGGCGAGGGTCGTCCCCCAGGCCCCGGCGCCTATGACGGCCACTTTTTTCCCGAGCTTGCGGTTGTCGCTGTTCATTGTCACCGGTTGGAGTCGTTCGCCCGGGGCCGTTCGTTTCGGGCCCCGACGGGGTTTTGACGGGAGTTCGATCGGGCTTTGTGAGGATGAGACCCGGCGGGCGGAAATCCGGCCCGGCGGGCGATTGGGGCAAGTTTAAGGGGTATTTTAACCGTTCCGGCTCCGTCTTTCCAGCACCGAACGCCGCGAACCGCCCGAAAACCCCCCTTTTCCCCGGGAATCCCCGGGGAAAAGGGGGGAAGAAAACCGGGGACCCCCGCGAAACCCGCGCCCCCGTTTCGCTTTTGAATGGTTTCCCCGGGAGCCGGGGGGAGTTTCCCCCTCGCGGGAAAAAAGATCCGGTCCCCCGAAACCCCCCCGCGGGGGGTTTCGGGGGACCGTTTCGGAAACGGACGCGACGGGTTCCGAAAAAAAAAAAAAAACGGAAGTCATAGGCCTCCCCGGGCTTTTCCTCCGGGGCATCGGGAGCCATTCCTTTGGAAAACCGTCGTTTTTTTTCGAAAACATACCACATGGGCGCGGGTCACCGTCGCGAAACTCCCACGCGTTGAGTGCCTATGGCCGGCGACGAAACAAAGCCGGGGCGCGTAGTCCGCCCTTCGGGAAAAAAATTTTTTTTTGCCCCGGATCGAGCCGAAAAACAGCTCGCGTTTTTCATAAAGTCCTCCAAATTTCCACATATTGACGTATTGAAACCGATTGTATCTTATTTAGTGATAAAACGCGGTGAAACGCGCTCGAAAGAAAGATTCTTTTTCCCTTGACAAAGGATCTCTCGGATAGTAACATACTTTCGGCAATGTGTGCCGAATTATCATCCATTTTATCCACTCTTGACTTATTATCGTCTTTTTTCGCCTTCGCGCCGAGTCCGAACCGCCTTCGGACCGCCTCCCGGCCGCCCGCGGGCCGCGCCTTTCCGCCCCGAACCGGCCCCGGTGACGTCGGGCGTTCGATCGGTCGATCGGGGAATCCGGAAACGGCGGCCGTGAAGTTCCGGCGGTCCCCGGCGCCAAATGACTTTTTTCGGGTGACCTTCGGGAAAGGCACCCTTCCCCCCGTTTTCGATTGGCGAAAACGCCCGTTTTCGCGTTATCATGGCTTTTCGGGCTTTCGACGAAAACGTCCGGGGGGGGTTTTTCGGGCGCTTGTTTTTTCGCGGCGCCCGCCCCCGCGGTTCGCGCCGGCTCCGACGTCGCTTCCCGTTTTCGCCCGCGCGAATCGGGGAAAGCCCCGGGGAAAAAATTTTTACGGGGCTTTCCGTTTCGAAACGACCGAAAAACCGCTTCCGAAACGCCCGTTTTCCCAAGGGGGCTTTTTCCCGAATGTCCCCCCCGTTCGCGCGCGGTCGCGACGCTTTTTCATTTTGACCATCCATTTTTCGGGGTTCGCGCCCCGGCTCCGATCCCGAAAACCGAAAGGCTCGAAACCCAAGAGTCCAGCAACGCAAGGAGGCCGAGACAGCCCGTCGAAAAAACCCCGGGACCGAAAATTCCCGCCGTTCTTTCGGGCGCTCGCGGAAAAGAACATGACGAAACCGACTTTCCCGAAGTTGTCCCCCGTGTCGTCACCGACGATGTTGGCGTTGGCGCTGGGTCTGGCCCTTGTCCTGACCGCCGCGACGGACGGGGCGCCGGCCCTCGCCCAGTACGCGGAACAGACCCAAAGCTACGTGGTGCAAAAGGGCGACACCCCGAACTCCATAGCCCGCAAATTTTACGGCAAGAGCAACCTGGGGGCGAGCCTGTGGAGGGCCAACAGGGAACTCGTGGCCCACCCCAGGAGGCTCACCCCCGGGGACACGCTCTACATATTCCCCGAGTCCACCCTGGCCCTGAAGAAACCCATAGACGTCCCTCCCCCGCCCGAGGCGGCGCCCGTCCGTCTGTACGAGGAAGGCCAGCTTCTCCAACAGGCCTTCCCCAAATATTTCTCCTTCGTCGCGGACCCCCGGGGCCAGGGGGGAACGGGAGTGACGAGGATCCGCATGAAGAGGGCGAAGCCCGTCAAGATAAGGGTGGACGCGAACGGGATCCCCATGACCCCGGAGGAGGTCGCCAAGGCCGAGGAGGAAAACAGGGAAGTCATGATGGAGGACTCCTTCGAGGAGCTGGACGAGCTCTACGAGGTCCGGAACGTGGGTGAGATCATAGGGTCCGCGGACAGGGGGGCCTCCCTCCCCAACGACGGTCTCTCGCTCTCCAACGCCGGAAGGCTCCTCCTCTCGACCGGCGACAACGTGGTGGTGCGCTTCACCGAGGACGTCGCCAAGATCCGCGACTCCGACACCCACGACGACCCGGATCCCTATTTCACGACCTTCCCCATCTACTCCAAGAGCAGTTTCATCACCCAGACCGACACCCAAAGACCCGATTACCGCCAGAACGTCGGTCAGCTCTTCCGCTACAAGGGGAGGCTCACGGTGGTGGCGAGGGTGGAGGGGCTGGCCCCGGTCTCGAGGAGCGCCGCGGTCAAGGCCCAGAGGAAGGGCCTGAACCAGGACCTCGAACCCGTTTCCTACATAGCCCGCATCACCTACTCCGAGGACGCCGTGAACCTGAACGACCAGGTCTTCCTCTTCGTGCCCGCGGACCCGGGTCCGGAAAGACGCCTCGATTCGCCTTACGTCGAAACCCCGGACACCTACGTTTCCCCCGGAAGGTGACGGGGATTTTCGGGTTCGGGGCGTCGGGGAAGAACGCCCGCCACGCCCCGGCTTTTTCCGTCCTTCGATCGGCCCGCGCGGAGGCGCGCGCCCTCCGGAAAAGCCACGGGGCCCAAAAACGAAAGACCCCCCCGGGGGTCACCCGCGGAGAATTTATGAAAGCCTTGACATTGACGGCCCTGACCGTCCTTCTGACGGCGTTTTTGACCTCGTCCTGCGGTCAACCCCGGTCAGCCATGATGATGAGCTCCCTCGAGAAATTCGCCCCCTGCGAGGGCAGGGGCCGCGTGAGCGTGTCGAGGATTCCCAAAGCCGTCTTCGGGGCCCGTTCCGACAGGACCTCCTGCCAACAGAGCCTGGACCCCTTCGACGCCTCCGCGTGGGTTGAGGCGCCCCTCGTCTCCTACAAGGAGAGGGGACTCCAAAAAATGGTCCTCGGCTGCGCGAACCTCGTTCCGGACGCGGCCGACTGCCTCTACTCCGGGCAGACGGGGCACGCCGCCACCATGGAACTCAACTTCGACTTCGCGAAATTTCCCGCGACCGCGAGGGTGAGGAGGGCGATTCTCGCCGTCTACGTGGAGAACAATTCGCCCTTTTTCACCGACCAAGCTCGATTCCGGGGGAGACTCAACATAGGCGACGCCTACGCGAGCCTCGGAGCCTCGAGGACCGACCCCGCGGACAGGACCCGGGGGGGCCGCCCGGAGGGCTGGGTCACCGTGGACATAACGGACTTCGCGGCCCGGGCCATAAACGAACAGCGTCCCTCGGTCTCCTTCGAGGTCTCCATGGCCTGCGGGAGGTCGGAACAAGAACTCACCACGGTCCGCCTCCTGAGGTCTCTCCCCGTCGTGGTGGTGGAATACAGGTAAACCGCCTTTAACCGTCTTCTTCAATCATCGGGGGCGCCGGATTCGTTTTCGCGCCCGGGCCGCGGCCCGGGGAGCCGAAAACAAAAGTCGGGCGGTTTTTCGAGCCGCCCCCCGGCGCCCCAAGCGGAGCACAAATCATGAGAAGAGTCATCGTCGCCGTCTTGGCGCTCCTGGTCCTGGGCGCCCTGGCCCCGGAGGCCCGGCTTTCGGCCCAACGCATGGACCCGGAAGCGCAACTCTCCCGTCAGAAGGTGGCCGACCAGGGCATGTTTTTCGCTTTGGCCCAGAACAACATCCAGGGAATGGCCGTTTTGCGCGACCAGGGCGCGGATCCCAACGTCACCCTCTCCCGTCTGGGCCTGAAGCCCACCGCCGTCTTCCCGAAAAACCTCCCCATCTTCCGCCAGCCCTTCAACACGGGGGGCTGGCCGCTCCTCACCTGGGCCGCCTACCTGAATAACGAGAGGGCACTGAACCTCCTCTTGCGGGCGGGCGCCCGGGTGAACACCCCGGACGAGTACGGCGCGACCCCCCTCCACTGGGCCGCCTGGGCGGGCAGGCACTCCCTCGCGAAGCAGCTTCTGAACAACGGGGCCGACTGCAGGGCCTTGGATTTCAAGAGACGCACCCCCAAGGACTGGGCCCTCATGGCCGGCCAGACGGACATGGTCTCCCTTCTGGATTCCAGGGTCTGCGGGCAGGTCGTCCTGACGGACTCGGACCGCGACGGGGTCCTCGACGACAACGACTACTGCCCGAACACCCCCCTCGGGGCCCCCGTGGACAACCGGGGCTGCTGGGTCGTGGCCTACGCCACCTTCTTCGATTTCAACAAGGCCGCGATAAAGCGGGAATTCATCCCCCACCTCCAGCAGGCCGCCCGGATCCTCATCAACAACCCCGACATCCCCGTCACCATAATCGGCCACACGGACTACGTGGGGAGCGACGACTACAACTACGGTCTGGGTTTGAGGAGAGCGGACTCCGTCCGTCAGGAGCTGGTCCGGAACGGGGTCCCCCCCTCGAGGCTCCTGACCGACTCCTCGGGGGAGTCCCAACCCATTGACGACAACTCCACCGCCGGAGGCCGCGCGAGAAACCGCCGCGTGGAGATCCACGTCTCCCAGGACGGAAGCTCCGTGCCCCTGACGGCCATGGTTCAATAGCCGGATAACCCCCCGGAGAAACGAAAGGTTTCAATCGGGGGGATTCGTCGGCCCCGCTTTCCGCGACAAAGCTCTTCCCCGAAAAGACGCCCCCCGCCCGGGGCGTCTTTTCTTTTTCCCCGGAAACGAGGCTCCCCGCGTCGCGAGGAACAACAGCGCCCGCGAATCCCGAGAAAACCGCGCCCGAAACCCCGGGGGCCAATCCCCGAAACGAAAGGGAGCGGATACCCGAAAAGAAAATCCCCCGGGAACCTACCCGAGGCAGCGTTCCCCGGGGGAATTTTTTTTCGGGGAGCGAATCGGGGCGGCCAAAAACACGCCCCGTCATCAAGGGCCGAAAAGGGAACGTCCTAGATCGGAAGAGCAC